>CALFYC010000090.1 GCA_937952895.1 uncultured Neisseriaceae bacterium | reverse complement strand
CGTGTGCTCTTCCGATCTATTTATTGTGGGTTGGTGCCCATGCGCTAGATATTGGGGCTATGGCTGTATTTTTATATACTTTTCGTGAGCGCGAAGATTTGTTAGATTGTTATGAAGCTGTATCTGGAGCACGTATGCATGCAGCTTATTTTAGACCTGGCGGAGTTTATCGTGACTTACCAAATACGATGCCACAATACACCCAGTCAAAAATTAAAACAAAAAAACAACTTGATAAAATCAATGCTAATCGTCAAGGTAGTCTATTAGATTTTATTGAAGATTTTACTAATCGTTTCGATAAATGTATGGATGATTATCATACATTACTTACAGATAATCGTATTTGGAAACAAAGAACGGTTGGGATTGGTGTGGTTAGTCCAGAACGTGCATTGAATTTAGGATTTTCAGGTCCGATGCTTCGAGGTTCTGGAATTGCTTGGGATTTACGTAGAAAGCAACCATATGAAGTATATTCAGAATTAGATTTTGATATTCCGGTTGGTAAAAATGGTGATTGTTATGACCGTTATCTGGTGCGTATGGCTGAAATGCGCGAATCAAACAAAATTATTAAACAATGTATTAAATGGTTAAGCGCAAACCCTGGACCGGTGATCACGTCTGATCATAAAGTTGCACCACCTCATCGTGAAAAAATGAAATATGGTATGGAAGAATTAATTCATCATTTCAAATTATTTACAGAAGGAATGTTTGTCCCGGCTGGAGAAGTTTATCAAGCAGTTGAACATCCAAAAGGTGAATTTGGAATTTATTTGGTATCTGATGGCGGAAATAAACCTTATCGCTTAAAAATTAAGGCTCCTGGTTTTGCGCATATTGCAGCATTAGATGAAATGAGTCGTGGTCATATGATCGCCGATGTTGTTGCAATCATAGGAACTCAAGATATAGTATTTGGTGAAGTAGATCGCTAAAATTTTAATTACTAATTTAAACTAATTAATAAATAACGGAATTAATAATTATGTTATCACAAGATGCATTAAAAAAAATCGATCAAGAGTTAACTAAGTATCCAGATAATCAACGCCGTAGTGCTGTGATGTCTGCATTACGTATTGCTCAAGTTGAGCATGGCTGGTTATCTAATGAATTAATTGAATATATAGCCAATTATTTAAAAATTCCACCAGTGCAAGCTTTGGAAGTTGCAACTTTTTACAGTATGTATAATTTAAAACCAGTTGGAAAATATAAATTAACAGTATGCACTAATTTGCCTTGTGCCTTATCTGGTGGGGTAAATGCCTTAGAATATTTGAAAGCTAAGTTAGGTGTTGAATTAGGTGAAACTACTAAAGATGGTAAATATACTTTAACTCAAGGTGAATGTATGGGTGCTTGTGGTGATGCACCGGTTATTTTAGTTAATAATCATAAAATGTGTAGCTTTATGGATCCAGCTACTATAGATAAAAAATTAGCGGAGTTACAGTAATGGCTATCTATCAAAAAGGTGTTATTTTTGCAGATTTTGATACAGCTGATAAAGACTGTTGGACTTTAGATAGTTATGTAAAACGCGGTGGTTATCAAGCATTAAAGAAAATATTAAATGATAATATAGCTCAAGACCAAGTAATTGCTGAAGTAAAGCAATCAGGTTTACGTGGTCGTGGTGGTGCAGGATTCCCAACCGGCTTAAAGTGGAGTTTTATGCCACGAGCTTTGGATGGGCAAAAGTATATCGTATGTAATAGCGATGAAGGAGAGCCTGGCACTTTTAAAGATAAAGATATAATGGAATTTAATCCACATTCTTTAATTGAGGGAATGATTATTGCAGGTTATGCGATTGGTGCTTCAGTTGGTTATAATTATATTCATGGTGAAATCTATGAGGTATATGAGCGTTTTGAAGAGGCACTAAATGAAGCTCGTAGAGCTGGATATCTTGGTAATAATATTTTAGGAACCAATTTTTCATTTGAATTACATGCACATCATGGTTATGGTGCTTATATTTGTGGTGAAGAGACCGCACTGTTAGATTCATTAGAAGGCAAAAAGGGGCAGCCACGCTTTAAGCCACCTTTTCCTGCAAGTTTTGGGCTTTATGGGCAGCCAACAACAATTAATAATACTGAATCATTGGCTGCAATTCCATTTATTATCCGTGATGGTGGTCAAATATTCCAAGATAAAGGAATTCCAAATAACGGTGGAACTAAGCTATTTTCAATTTCAGGTCATGTAAATCGTCCCGGTAATTATGAAATTCCATTAGGTACGCCTTTTTCTGAATTATTAAAAATGGCTGGTGGAATGCGGGATGGGCGCAAAATGAAAGCAGTAATCCCTGGCGGATCTTCAGCTCCAGTATTACCTGGGGATATTATGATGCAGTGTACTATGGATTATGATTCAATAGCTAAAGCTGGATCAATGTTAGGTTCTGGTGCTGTTATTGTAATGGGTGAAGATGTATGTATGGTAAAAGCACTTGAAAGATTAGCGTTTTTCTACCATGAAGAATCGTGTGGACAATGCACACCATGCCGTGAAGGAACTGGTTGGTTATATGAAATCATTCATAGAATTGAACATGGGCACGGAAAACATGAAGATTTAGATTTGCTAGATAGTATTGGCAATCAGATGGCAGGTAGAACGATTTGTGCATTAGCTGATGCGGCTGTATTTCCAGTTAGAAGTTTTACTAAACATTTCAGAAATGAATTTGAATACCATATTCAACATAAAAAGTGTATGGTAAACCACAATTGGCTTTAATGAATAAAGCATAATTAAAATTATATATTATTATCAATAGGATAAGTTATGATTGAACTTGAGTTGGATGGTAAAAGTGTTAGTGCTGAACCAGGTTCCACAATTTTAGAAGTGGCAATTAAAGAGGGTAAATATATTCCCCATTTTTGTTATCACAAAAAACTTTCAATTGCTGCTAACTGTAGAATGTGTTTAGTTGAAGTTGAGAAATCAAATAAACCATTGCCGGCATGTGCTACACCAATTTCGGAGGGTATGAAAGTCCATACTTGCTCAAAAACTGCGCTTGAAGCACAGCATGGGGTTATGGAATTTTTATTAATTAACCATCCACTTGATTGTCCTATTTGTGATCAAGGAGGTGAATGTCAATTACAAGATCTAGCTGTTGGCTATGGTCGTTCAGCGTCGAGATTTACCGAAGAAAAGCGTGCGGTTACTAATAAAGATTTGGGTTCATTGGTTGCAACTGAGATGACTAGATGTATACATTGTTCAAGATGTGTAAGGTTTACTGATGAAATTGCAGGTATGCAAGAATTAGGTATGAGTTATCGCAATAATCATGTTGAAGTAATGCCATTTATTGGTAAAACTGTTGATAGTGAAATTTCAGGAAATATTATTGATTTATGTCCGGTTGGAGCATTAACGTCAAAGCCGTTTAGAAATAGTGCTAGACCTTGGGAATTATCTCGAAGAAAATCAATTGCAGCACATGATGGATTAGGGACTCATATTATTGCTCAAACTGATAAATATCATAAAGTAGTGCGAGTTTTACCTCTTGAAAATGAAGCAATAAATGAGTGTTGGATTTCAGATCGTGATCGTTTTAGTTATGAAGGGTTATATAGCCAAGAACGCGTTACCGAACCTATGATTAAGCAAGATGGAAAATGGATTAATGTAGATTGGGAGACTGCTTTAGCCTATGTTGCAAAAAGCCTTAATATGGCTAAAGCTGAAAATGGTGCTGATCAAATTGGCGTTTTGGCGAGTAGCTCATCTACTACTGAAGAGCTTTATTTATTACAAAAATTAATGCGTGGTATTGAGGTTTATAATTTAGATTATCGTTTAACCCAAACTGATTTTAATTTAGATACTAAACAATCCGGAGCCAATTTTTTAGGTGCCGGTTTAGCTGAGTTTACAGCAAATAAATCAATTTTAGTAATTGGTAGCGTATTAAGAGAAGAGCAACCATTACTTGCCTATAAAATCCGTCAGGCAGTTAAAAAAGGCACTGAATTAAATGTTATTAATGTATTAAATGAAGATTTATTATGTCCCGTAACAAACCAAGTGCTAGCTGATCCACGTGAAATAGCTTCTATATTAGCTCAAATTGTTAAAGCTACTCAAACAAATAATTCAGAAATTGACCTATCGGATATTGAAGTTTCAGAAGTTGCAAAATCGATTGCTGAAAGTTTAAAAAAACATAATGGCCATATCGTATTAGGAGAAATGGCTAAATCATTACCTAATTATTCAGAATTAGTGGTTTTAACCCAAGAATTAGCTAAAAATATTCAAGGTAAATTTGGTATATTAGCTGGGCGTGCTAATGAAGTTGGTGCAGCTTTAGTTGGGTTTTTACCATATGTTGATGCTTTTAATCAAAAAACACCACAAATGGGAATGAATGCTAAACAAATGCTTGAAAAACCAAGAAAAGCATATGTGTTATTTAATACTGAGCTTGAACATGATTCATATGATTCAAAATTAGCCTTAAACGCACTTAAAGAAGCAGATTCGGTAATTGTAATGAGTGCATATAAGAATTCTGAAATGGAGCAGTATGCTGATGTGATACTACCAATTACTCCATATACAGAGACTGCGGGATCATTTGTTAATATGGAAGGTAAATGGCAAAAATTTAATGGTGTTACAAGACCATTAGGAAATGCACGACCAGGTTGGAAAGTATTAAGAGTTTTAGCTAATCAATTGAATTTAGTTCAATTTGGTTACACTACAATTGAAGATGTTAGATTGGAAATGTCTGCTTTATCAAATCCAGAGGGATTATTGAATAATAGTTTGAATTCTGGTTTAAAATTAAAATTAGCTAAGCCAAAATTAGATGG
Source organism: uncultured Neisseriaceae bacterium (assembly GCA_937952895.1). Lineage (GTDB taxonomy): Bacteria > Pseudomonadota > Gammaproteobacteria > Burkholderiales > UBA11063 > Aquella. Next base: position 46,760 of record CALFYC010000090.1, on the reverse strand, counting down.
TTTGGTTAGACTTGGAATTCAAGGAATTTATAGTTTAGACAGTATTGTAAGACGTTCGCCTAGTTTACAACAAACTTCATTTGCTCAATTACCAACTTTATCATTAAATCCAGTATTAGCAAATAAATTGGGAGTAAAAGATAAATCTACGGTTAATATTGAGCAAGATGGAAAATCTGGCAGATTTACGGTATCAATCTATAATACTATTCCTGAAACTGTGGTTTTATTAGCAGCAAATCAAAGTACTTGCGGATTTGCTGGGCGTTTTGCTTCAATTACAATTAGTGCATAAAAAGTAATTTTATTGGTATAAATTTATGGAAACTTTACAGAATTTACTTGGAAACAATTTGGGTTACTTTATTTGGTATTTTGTTGTTGCTATTATAATCGTAGTCCCATTGACTTTATTTGTAGCTTATTTAACTTTTGCTGAACGTAGAATTTTAGGGTTTATGCATGCACGACTTGGTGCAAATCGAGTAGGACCTTATGGTCTATTACAACCATTTGCTGATCTACTTAAGTTTGTATTTAAAGAATTATTAACCCCACATAAAGCAAGTAGTGCAGCATTTTCTTTATCACCACTTATTGTATTAATTTGTGCCTTTCTAGTTTGGGCTGTAATTCCATTTTCGCCAGAATTTGCTTTTGCTCATGTTAATGCATCACTTTTATATGTAATTGCAGTATCGTCACTTGGTGTTTATGGAATTGTGCTAGCTGGGTGGTCAGGTAATTCAAAATATTCATTTCTAGGTGGAGTTAGAGCTTCAGCTCAGATGATTTCCTATGAACTAGCTATGGGTTTTTCCCTAGTAGGAGTTTTAATGGTTTCGGGTAGCTTAAATTTGGTTGATATCGTTAATCAACAAGCTCATGGAATGTTGGCAGGTAGCTTATTTTCATGGAATTTCATTCCATTATTCCCATTATTTTTAGTTTATTTAATTTCTGGAGTTGCAGAAACGAATCGTGCACCATTTGATGTGTGTGAGGGCGAATCAGAAATTGTAGCAGGATTTTTTGTTGAATATTCAGGAACCCAATTTGCCTTATTCATGTTATCGGAATATGTAAATATGGTTACTATATCAATAATGGCTTCAATAATGTTTTTAGGTGGATGGCTATCGCCATTCCCAGTTTCATGGGGTTTTATTGGCGCTTCGGGTTTTGGTTGGTTATTAATCAAAGTTTGTATTATCTTATTTGGTTTTATATGGTATCGTGCGACATTCCCACGTTATCGTTATGACCAAATTATGCGATTAGGCTGGAAAGTGTTTCTACCCGTTACACTCGTATGGATTTTTGTGATGGGTGCTTGGATGGTATCCCCACTTAACATTTGGAAATAATAAGTAGGTTATTTAAAAAAATTAATTTCATCTATGGAAATGGTTAAATGATTAAGAAATTTTTTAAAACGTTTTTTCTGTTAGAGTTACTTCAAGGTTTACGAGTTACCTGGAGAGCTATGTTAACACCTAAAGTTACAATTCAATACCCAGAAGAAAAAACTCCATTATCACCTCGTTTTCGTGCTCTTCATGCATTACGCCGCTATCCAAATGGCGAAGAACGCTGCATTGGTTGTAAATTGTGTGAGGCAGTATGCCCAGCTCTTGCAATTACAATTGATGTGCATGAACGTGACGATGGAACAAGAAGAACAACTCGCTATGATATAGATTTAGTAAAGTGTATTTTTTGTGGTTTTTGTGAAGAAGCCTGTCCAGTTGATGCGATTGTTGAAACAGATATTCATGAATATCATGGTGAAAAACGTGGAGATTTACATTATACTAAAGAAATGTTGTTAGCCATTGGTGATAAATATGAACCTATCATTGCAAAAAATCGAGCAATGGATCATAAATATAGATAATTGGAGATGTAATGCTAACTAGTGTGTTTTTTTATTTATTTGCTGCGATTTTAGTAATTTCTGCTATACGGGTCATTACAGCTAAAAATCCAGTTCATGCGGTGCTTTATTTAGTCTTATCTTTTGTAACTTCAAGTGCTCTATGGATTATGCTTAATGTGGAATTTTTAGCATTAACGCTCATTGTGGTATATGTTGGTGCGGTAATGGTGTTATTCTTATTCGTAGTTATGATGTTAGATATTGATGTCGAAGCTATGCGTAAAGGGTTTTGGCGTAACTTGCCTTTAGCTGCAATTATTGGCTTAATTATCGTAGTTGAAATGATTGCGGTTTTAGTTACCAAACCATTAGTTATTATGAGTGCTCCTGAATTAGCTAATTCATCAGTAAGTAATTCAAATCAACTAGGTTTTGTTTTATATACTGAATATTCTTATCCGGTTGAACTTGCTTCAATTATCCTATTAGTTGGTTTGGTTATAGCAGTTGCGCTCACTCTTAGAAAAACTAATAAAAATGCTAAGTATCAAAATATTAGTAAGCAAATTGCAGTTACTCATATTGGGCGAGTTGAAATGATTAGAATGAAGCCTGAAGTAGAATTTAAGCTTGATGAAAAGGAGATAGCAGAATGATTGGAATTCACCACTATTTAATTTTATCAGCAGTTTTATTTACAATATCTATTATGGGAATATTTTTAAATCGTAAAAATATTATTGTAGTTTTAATGTCAATTGAACTTATGCTATTATCAGTTAATTTTAATTTTATTGCATTTTCAAGCTTTTTACATAATATCGCAGGTCAAATATTTGTGTTTTTTACCTTAACCGTAGCTGCAGCAGAAGCGTCTATCGGATTAGCGATTTTAATTTTATTATTTAGAAATATCCGTTCAATAAATGTTCAAGATATGGATAAACTACAAGGTTAATTTTAGGAAATAGAAAATATGCTAGGTATTTACTTAACAATCATTTTAGCACCCTTAATTTCATCAATTATTGTAGGATTATTTGGTTTTGCAATCGGTAAACGTGCAAGCCATTCATTAGCCATTATTGGCGTATTAATCTCAACAATTTTATCCTATAAAGTCTTATATCAAGTGCAGGTAGAGAACCTATATTACAATGGTCCCCTTTATACTTGGTTAGTAGTTTTCAGCCAGAAGTTTTCGATTGGAATCTTGGTTGATAATTTAACTTCAATAATGCTTGTGGTAGTTACCAGTGTATCGTTAATGGTGCATATTTATACAATCGGTTATATGTCAGAAGAAGAAGGATACCAGAGATTTTTTAGCTACATCTCCTTATTTACTTTTATGATGTTGGTTTTAGTACTATCAAATAACTTCATTCAACTATTCTTTGGTTGGGAAGGTGTTGGCTTAGTTTCATATTTATTAATAGGGTTTTATTTTAAACGACAATCAGCGATTTTTGCTAACTTAAAAGCATTTTTAGTAAATCGTGTGGGTGATTTTGGTTTTTTACTTGGAATTGGTTTAGTTTTAGCTTATTGTGGATCTTTGAATTATACTGATGTTTTTATGCAGCTACCTAATTTAAGTCATTTAACTATTCCTGGCACTAACTGGAATGCAATTACGACAATTTGTATCTTATTATTTATTGGTGCGATGGGAAAATCAGCACAATTTCCATTACATGTATGGTTACCTGATTCAATGGAAGGTCCAACACCAATTTCAGCATTAATTCATGCGGCAACCATGGTAACAGCTGGGATATTTATGGTAGCACGTTTGTCCCCAATGTATAACTTATCGCATACTGCATTAACTGTCATTATTATTGCCGGAGGATTAAATTGCTTCTTCTTAGGAATTTTGGGTGTTATACAAAATGATATTAAGCGTGTAGTTGCTTATTCAACATTGTCTCAATTAGGCTATATGGCAGTTGCTCTTGGTTGTGGGTCTTATTCGATTGCAATTTTTCATTTAATGACTCATGCATTCTTTAAAGGTCTATTATTCCTATCAGCTGGTTCAGTAATTATAGCAATGCATCATGAACAAGATATGACGAAAATGGGTGGATTGGCTAAATATATGCCAATCACTTATATAACTATGTTAATTGGAAGCTTGGCTTTAGCTGGAATTCCACCATTTGCAGGTTTCTTTTCTAAAGATATGATTCTAGAATCAGCAAAACTTGCTTATGAAAATGGTTTGCCAGGTGGAGCCTTTGCGGTATTTACTGTATATGCATCAGTATTTGTAACTGGCTTATATAGTTTTAGATTAATTTTTATGACCTTTCATGGTAAAGAAAGATTTAGAAACACTCATCATCATGATGACCATCATCATGATAGTCACCACCACCATGTGGAACCAAAAGAATCACCATGGGTAGTAACTATCCCATTAATTTTAATGGCAATTCCATCAGCAATTATTGGTTGGGTCGGATTAGATGGTTTTGTAAGTAATAATTATTTACATAATGGGGTTAGCAATATCTCCTGGTATATTGAGCATATCCAAAATAATATTGATACACCATTTGAAATGATTAAGCATAGCTTTACTGAAATTCCCGTATATCTAGGCTTATTAGGAATTTTAGTTGCGTTTATTTTCCATAAAAAGCCTAATTTAAGCGATAAATTTGTAAAAGCAATTAAACCAATTTATGTGGTTTTAGATCGTAAATATTTTATGGATGATTTATATATAAACATATTTACTCCAATTGGTAGATCTTTAGGTAAATTCTTATGGATTATTGGGGATATGTTTGTAATTGATGGTTTGATTGTAAATGGTTCGGCTAAAATTGTTGAATGGTATTCAAGAATTTTAAGAAGAGTACAAAGTGGTTATGTTAATAGCTATGCAACTTTTATGATACTTGGAATAATTATTCTATTAAGTTTTGGTACACGGCTATTTGGATTTTCGTTTAAATAAAGGATAAGTACAGTTATGCATTATTTGTTAAGTTTAACGGTATGGAGCCCAATAGTTGCAGGTATTATTGTATTGTTTGCACATAAAAATGATTGCCTTGCAAGATATTTAGCCCTATTAGGTTCATTAATAGCATTAATTTTCTCAATAATTTTATATTTACAATTTGATGTAAATCATTCAGGAATACAATTTGAAGAATTAATGCCTTGGATTTCAAGCCTTAACATCCAATACCATCTGGGTGTTGATGGTATTTCTATGCCATTTGTATTACTAAATAATTTTATTACATTCTTAGTGATTTTGGCTGGTTGGAAAATTATTACACGTAAGGTTGCGCTTTATAATAGTATGTTTTTAGTAATGACTGGTTTTATCTCAGGGTCATTCTGTGCACTTGATGCAATCCTATTTTATGTGTTTTTTGAAGCTATGTTAATTCCAATGTATTTAATTATTGGCATTTGGGGTAGTTCCAATCGTGTGTATGCAGCAATTAAATTTTTCTTATATACTTTACTTGGTTCATTGTTAATGTTGGTTGCTTTAATTTACTTATTTAATGTAAGTAATAATAGTTTTGAAATTTTTCAATATTATAAAACTCCATTACAAATGTTACCTCAGATATTAATTTTTATTGCATTTTTCTTATCCTTTGCGGTAAAAGTTCCAATGTGGCCATTACATACTTGGTTACCAGATGCACATCCAGAAGCACCAACCGGTGGATCTATGGTATTAGCTGCAATTACACTTAAGATTGGTGGTTATGGATTTTTACGCTTTATTCTACCAATTGTGCCAGATGCTTCAAGGATGTTAGCTCATGTAATGATTACATTATCATTAATTGCAATTGTATACATAGGTTTAGTTGCAATTGTGCAAAAGGATATGAAAAAATTAGTTGCTTATTCATCAATTTCACATATGGGTTTTGTTACTCTTGGATGTTTTATGTTTTATGGTAATGTATTAAATCCATGGGCAGTCGAAGGGGCAATTGTGCAAATGCTATCTCATGGATTTGTATCTGCTGCGATGTTTATGTCTATTGGTATTATGTATGACCGTGTCCATTCAAGAAATATTGCTGATTATGGTGGGGTTGCGACTAAAATGCCTATTTTTGCTGCATTTTTTATGTTATTTGCGATGGCTAATTCGGGATTACCAGGAACTTCAGGGTTTGTTGGTGAATTTATGGTAATTATGGGTGTATTACAAATTAATTACATATATGCGTTTTTTGCAGCTTTCACTCTGATTTTAGGTGCAGCATACACACTTTGGATGTATAAACGCGTAATTTTTGGTGAGATTTCAAATAATCATGTTGCTGAAATGACGGATATTGATGTAAGAGAGTTTATAATTTTAGCTCTACTTGGAATTGCTGTGATTGCCGTTGGGGTATATCCAGAATTATTTGTAGCTAAAATCCAAGTAAGTGTCCATGATTTAATTAATAATTTTGCGAATACTAAAATAATGCCTCATTAATAAGAAATTAATAGGCAAAAGGTTTTTACAAGGTAAGATAATGATGAATATAAATTTGCTCCCAGCGCTGCCAGAAATTTTTATTGTAGCGATGATCATATTGATGCTGCTGGTGGATGCATTTGTTGGTGAGACTAAAAAAACTGTAAATACAGTATTAACTGTAATAACTTTAATTGTAGCTTACATAATTCAAATATTGGTTTATAATGGAACACCAACCCTAACATTTAATAATATGTTTATTTTAGATAATATTGCACAAAGTAGTAAGCTGCTTACTTATATATTCAGTTTAATCATTGTGATTTACTCACGTCAATATATTAATGATAAAAAACTATTGAAAGGTGAATTTTACGCAGTGTTTTTATTCGCTGTATTGGGTATGCTAGTTATGATTTCATCAATTAATTTACTTACCTTATATGTTGGACTTGAATTATTATCATTATCTTTATATGGATTAATTGCACTTGATCGCGATAATATTAAAGCAACAGAATCAGCGATGAAATTTTTTATTTTAGGTGCATTAGCTTCTGGAATATTACTTTATGGTATTTCATTTATCTATGGTGCAACTGGTGGTATGTTACAGCTAGATCAGGTGGCCGTTGCATTACAAAGCCCAATTGCAGTGGATAATAATGCCATTTTAGTCTTTGGCTTAGTATTTATTGTTGCTGGCTTATTGTTTAAATTAGGAATTGTACCATTTCATATGTGGGTGCCTGATGTATATGAAGGATCATCTTTAGCAGTAACTACAGTAATTGGTTCGATAGTTAAATTGGCAGGCTTAATCTTCGTAATTCGCTTTTTATATTTTGGTCTATTACAGCTTCACTCAGATTGGTCAGTAATGCTGGCAATTGGTGGGTTTTTATCTTTATTTGTAGGAAATATTGTAGCAATTGCACAAACTAATATTAAGCGTATGCTTGGTTATTCAACGGTTGCTAATATGGGCTTTATAGCTTTTGGTTTAATGACAACAAGTATTAATGGATTATCGGCATGTATTTTTTATATGGTAACTTATGTTATAACTGCATTAGCTGGATTTGGCGTATTATTACTTTTATCTAAAGATAATTATGAGTGTGAAACAATCGCTGATTTACGTGGCTTAAATAAAAACCATCCAATTTATGCTGGTATATTTGCAGTTGTAATGTTTTCTTTTGCTGGAATACCACCATTAGTTGGTTTTTATGCTAAATTTAAGATTTTAGAAGCATTAATTGAAATTGGCTATGTAAGAACCGCAGTGTTTGCGGTAGTTATGTCCTTAATTGGGGCATTCTTTTATTTACGTGTAGTAAAGGTAATGTACTTTGATGATGGTAGTAATGAATTAGTACTATCAAATACTTCTATATTTGGCCGTTCAGTATTATTCTTGAATGGTCTACTTATTATATTGTTAGGGATTTTACCTGGTGGTTTAATGTTATATTGTTCAGGATTATTACACCTTTAACCTTTAAAGATTATTACTATGAAAAAAATATTTTATATTCTTTGTGGATCTTTATTAATTAATAGTGTAATGGCTGATCCATTAGATGCATCATCTCCAGTCGATGCCACTAATGCAAGCGCACCTATTAATAAAAATGTAGCTAAAATAGAATCTTATGTTGAGCAAAAAGATTATGATAAAGCTATTAAATTAGGCGAAAAAATTAATACTGAATCTAAAGATAGTAAAGTATCTCTTTATCTTGGAAAAAGCTATTTTTTAAAGCATAATTATCAAAAATCAGTTAAATACTTTAAAGATGCAGCAAATAAAGGTGAAGCAAGGGCAATGCTTACACTTGGTAATATGTATGGTTCAGGCACTGGTGTTCCTAAAAATATCTATAAAGCAATTAATTGGTATAAAAAAGCAGTTGATCTTAATAATGTTGATGCTATGAACTATTTGGGCTTAATCTATCGTGATGGGGTTAGTGGACAACCAGATTATCCAGAGGCAATCAAATTATTTACTCAAGCCGCTAGTAATGAAAATGCAGAAGGTTACTTTAATTTAGGTTATATGTATCAAAATGGGTTAGGTAGTCCAGTTGATTATGCTAAGGCCATTGATAATTACTCAAAAGCTGCTAAATTGGGTAATGTATATGCTATGAATAATTTAGGTGTAATCTATTCTGAAGGTAAAGGTATTACTCAAGATTATAAACAATCATTAAATTGGTATATTTTAGCAGCAACTAAAGGGGATGCGACAGCACAATGTAATGTTGGTATGTTTTATTTTTATGGTTTAGGTGTTACTAAAAACTATGAATCTGCTAAAACATGGTTTAAATTAGCTGATAAAAATGGTTGTCTTAAGGCACATGAATATTTAGCTAAAATTGGTACTGAAAGTAAAGCAAATTCTTTTTAATGGTTAATCATAACTATTTTAATATTAGCAAAATTATTATATTCAAGAGATATTTTGTTAAGCATATTTTATCTACCTAGGTATTTATAACACGATAATATATAAAAGAGGCATAATAAAATTTGTTATGCCTCTAAATTTATTTATATAAAGTTAATCTTTAATTGTTAAGAATCCATCACTTGGACTATCTTTAACGATATAGTTAGGAATTGTGTCAAATTTAGGACATGAGCCATGACCATTATTGCCATACATTATGTTAACTGCAGATTCATTAGTCATATTTGTTATATGTAACACCCCATCCATACTATCGGCATGAGTTGTATAATCAATTTTAACTACCTGATGAGGATAAATTATGCATGGAACATTTTCTATTTTACCACCTTCACTTGAACCACCGGGACATTGTTTCGGATCAATATTTATAAAATAAACATCACCATCATAATCATCTGGTGTAAACTGAACTAGAAAAGGTGAACTAGAGGTGTTATAAATGCCAGCATTACATGTTGCATTAACCTTGTGTGCAATATTAATTGCTATCAATAATAAAAATAGGGTTATGTGTTTGTAAAAATTATGAGTATAGTTTTTAATATTCATCTTATTTGTCTCCAAAAGTAGATTCAATTACAAAGAAACCATCATTGGGGTAATTTAAATTAAAGTTAAAATTTGTATTTTGTGGATCAGTATCCAATAATTTTGGGCAATCTCCATGTTTATTATTAGAATACGGTATTCTTATAGTTTGATTAGATGAGTCTGTAATAAACATATCGCCATAAATATTATCACCTGTGGTTGTATAGCTTAGGACGATAAGATCATTTGGCTTTAAGGTACATGGCCCATTTACAGGTTTTCCATGTTTTATTTTACTATCTGGACATTGACTTGGGTTAATGTTCGTAAAGTATATATCGCCATATGTAGAGTTAACTAATAAATTAAATGATTGATTAGTTGAATTATAAACATTTGTATCACAAGTGGCGTAACTTAAAATTGGTGAATTTACTAATACTGATATTATGAGCAAAAAGCTATTTTTCTTAAAAGTACTTATAGATTTTTTCATTTTTAACCTCTAAATAACTGATTAATATTATTTTTATATAAAATTCTCTTATATAATCAATATTATCCCCATTATTTAGTCTAATTGTCTATGATAATTCTATCCCCTAAATATTTAGGAAGTATGCTTTAAAATTTTATGATATAATTAACTAGTAAGTGGAATAAAGTTTTTACTAAAACATGAATTAGTGAATAAAAAGGATTGATAATCACATAAATATTTACTCAGATTGGAAAGTGAAGCGACGTTCTTATTGTTAATTAAAGGAAGTCTCAGGCCTAAAATAATTTCGTGAAACTTTCTTTATAAATGAATCAAACAAAACATTATATCTATTAAAATTTTATTTTGACAATTATAAAATTTAAAAAATACTGATTTTCAAATTCTAATTCAAATATTCATAAATTAATCGATAAAAGAATTATCTTTATGTTTTATTTCAATTTTTATTCTACATATTTGGCAATAAAGTAATCAGATTGTCCAATCTGCTTTTGGCCAGAGACTCCTAGATTGGTAGAGCCATCTATGTAAATATTATTATTTGAATCGGTGCTAATTGCAGAACCATATGTATCTCCACCAGCAACACCTAGCTGTGTGGCCCAAGTTAGGGTGCCGCTTTTGCTATATTTAGCAATAAAGTAGTCGTAATTGCCAATTTGTGTTTGTCCAGAAATTCCTACATTGGTAGAACCAGTTATATAAGTGTTGCCATTTAAATCAGAGTGAATAGCTTCACTATATGTATCTCCACCACTTTCCCCAACTTGGCGACTCCATATTAGACCACCACTTTCACTATATTTCGCAATAAAGTAGTCATAATCTCCAACTTGTGATTGCCCGGAAATCCCCACATCTGTAGAACCCGTTATATAGGCATTACTACTTGAATCTGTGGTAATAGCATAAGAATATGTATTCCCACCACTTTCCCCAACTTGGTGAGTCCATATTAAGATGCCGCTTTCACTATATTTGGCAACAAAATAATCTGTGTTACCATTTTGTGATTCACCGGAAATCCCTACATCGGTATATCCAGTTATATAGATATTAGCATTTGAATCAGTGCTAATGCTGTAACCAGAGGTGATTCCGCCACTTTCCCCAACTTGGTGAGTCCATATTAGATTGCCACTTTCGCTGTATTTAGCAATAAAGTAATCATATTGTCCAACTTGTGTTTGCCCAGAAATTCCTACATTGGTATAACCAGTAATATAGCTGTTATTGCTTGAATCAATGCTAATCCCATTACTATATGTGCTTCCACCATTTATCCCGATTTGACGACTCCAGATTAGACCACCACTTTCACTATATTTAGCAATAAAGTAGTCATAATCCCCATTTTGTGTTTGTCCAGAAATTGCCGCATTAGTCGAACCGGTAATATAGTTTTTGCCTGTTGAATCAGTTGTAATAGCTGAAGAAAATGTGTTTCCACCTATTGCGCCACCTACTTGGCGAGTCCAGTTTAAACTGCCGCTTGCATTATATTTAGCAATAAAGTAATCAGATTGTCCAGTTAGTGATTCACCAGAAATTCCTACATCGGTATATCCTACTATATTTGGATTGCCAGCTGAATCAGTGCTAACCCCATTAGCAGAAGTATATCCACCGCTTTCCCCAACTTGGCCAGTCCAGATTAGATTACCACTTTCACTATATTTAGCAATAAAGTAGTCATATTGTCCAACTTTTGTTTGCCCAGAAATTCCTACATTGGTAGAACCGGTTACATAGGAATTGCCACTTAAATCAGTGCGAATGCTATTACTAAAAGTATATCCATTACTTGCCCCTACTTGCTTAGTCCAGGTTAAACTACCACTTTCGCTATATTTGGCAATAAAGTAGTCATCTTGTCCAACTTGGGTTTGTCCAGAAATTCCTACATCGGTATAACCTGTTATGTATGCGTTGCCATTTGAATCAGTACTGATGCCAGCACCATAAGTGTTTCCATTACCTGATCCAACTTGGCGAGTCCAGTTTAAACTACCGTTTGCATCATATTTAGCAATAAAGTAGTCATAATCCCCATTTTGCATTTGTCCAGAAATTCCTACATTGGTAGAACCTGTTATATATGGGTTGCCGTTTGAATCAGTGCTAATGCCGGCACCAAATGTATATCCATTATTTGCCCCTACTTGCCTAGTCCAGATTAAAGTTCCGCTCTCGCTATATTTAGCAATAAAGTAATCGTAATTTCCAATTTTTGTTTGTCCAGAAATCCCCATGTCAGTAACACCTGTTATATAGCTATTGCCATTTGAATCAGTGCTAATACCTTGGGAATATATATTTCCATTACTTACCCCTACCTGCCTAGTCCAGATTAAAGTTCCGCTTTCACTATATTTAGCAATAAAGTAATCATTATTGCCAATTTGTGATTCACCAGAAATTCCAACAGTGGTAAATCCAGTAATATATGTATTCCCATTTAAATCATTGCTAACACCCTCAGCTAATGTAAAACCACCACTTTCTCCAACTTGCCTAGTCCAAATTAAAGTTCCACTCTCGCTATATTTAGCAATAAAGTAATCGATCTTCCCATTTTGTGTTTGTCCAGAAATCCCTACATTTGTATACCCGGTTATATAAGTATTGCCATTTGAATCATTGTTTGTCGCACTACTAAATGTATTTTTACCGATAGTTCCACCAACTTGTTTGGTCCAAGAAAGTGATGGCTGAAGATTGTTGGATGTACTACTACTGCTTCCACTATTACATCCACTTAAAAATACAGTTATAACTAAAGATATCAATACATAATTGATAAACGATTTCATAGAGTTTCATTTATTTAGAGGGTATTTTGCTAGAATTATAGCATATTTAAATTTTGTATCAAAGATTATAAATTTAAAGATTTAGTTAATTGTAAATAAAGAAAAAATTTAAGTATTAAACAAGTAAATCCTCAGATTTTGGTGAATCAAATGACAATCTAATTATAGTAGATAATTTCATAAATCTACCACTCCCTAGATTAACCATTTTTATTTAGAAAATAAAGGCAGCAATAAACTATCCATGTTTTAATTCTATTAAACTACTTTAAAATATTTGTCATTCATTATTTAAAGTTATATCGCCACGTTCGGGATCATTTCCTTCAAAAACACCTCCATTATCAGCACTGCTATTTGTTACAGTTAGTGTAGGGCAATGAAGTACAGCGCTAGATTCCGTATAGTTTGCATAATAAAAATTTGTTACTTGTCCCGTATAGAGGTCGGTAGCAGTACCGGTTCCTTTAATTTCTCCACCATCTGATGTAGTATAATCAATAGCAAGTTTAACCTTAGTTGGTTCTATGCAGGGACCATTAACTACTCCACATACATTTGGATCAAAATGAACATCACCTTTGGTAGGATTAAACTGAAATATAAAAGGATCGGTATTATTGTAAATATTTGCATGGCAAGTTGATGAAGCAAATGCTCCTGAAGGCAATAATGACGAGCTTAAAGTTAATAAAGCAAGCTTATATAACAAAGAAGTTTTTTTCATGTGTATCCTCATTGACTATTAAAAATTATTTATATCTTATAAAAAAGTAACGGATTATAGTATTGTAATTTCATATTTACCAATATAAAGCTTCGGGGAAAAATTTAGGTTTAGTGGCACGATCTGCATTCGTGCAATGTGTTAGAGGTTATTTCGTTTAAGATAATACTTCTCTTATACTTAACCCAAATTATGATTAATTATACTGGTTCATTTTAATCAAAGCTGCTATTAAAAGAAATGGCTGTGATTGTTGATGGTCAATTGGAGTTTCAATATTGCTAAGTTTGTCGTGAAATAAGTATAGTGAATTATTAACAATTTCCATACTAATTTTATCGTCACCAGCTGCATTTTTTATTCCATTATATGCATTTAACGAATTAAGGTTTGTAACCACAGAATCATTAGCTAGATAAATTAATTCAATTGGTGTTGTAGTTACCAAACTAGTAATACTTGCTGAAATTAATTTTTGATTAAACTGAGGATCATTTTCTAAACTACCAGTTATTAGTGCTTTAGCTGAATTGTTACCATTTATTCCATAGCCAGTAATTACTGCACTACTTGTAATTAAACTAATAAGAGCAGGTAGATCAAGACTTGTATCTAAGAATACTGAATTTAGGCTATACCCTTTTCCACTAAGTTTACATGGCACACATTCTAAAAATGCTTTACTAATTAAGTTATTATAATCCTGATTATAATCATAAAATCCATATGCAGTTAAAGTATAGCTAATAACTAAAGGCTTAGCTGCAGTTGCAGTTCCGGTATTTAATATATTATATGGGTTAGAGTCATCTGTAGTTATATTATAAAGCTCCATCGGCATTTGTGCATCTTTTAAATCATATGCTCCAGATATACCAAGAGTTAGTTTCAAATTATATTTACTATCTGCAATAATTTGCGCTGAAGTGGTTTGGATTAACTTTGTTGCCCACAAAGAGTAGGCTCCACCTTCAGATAGGCCACCTATATATAAATTAAGGGTGTTTGAATAACCTACTTTATCTAATAAACTACGAGTTGCAATTAAAATATTAATTCCAGAAATAGCATTATTTTCTGGATAAAAAATATATGGATGCATTACTTGATTGTCTATTCCTTGCCCCACATAATCAGGCATTGCGACAATATATCCTTGAGATGCCATTATTGCAGATAAACGCTCACTATCAATTGATTGCATATTACAATACGATGGAAGTTTTGCAGATTTTCCCCCTAGACATGATGGGACATCATATTTAGTAAATGATGTCCCATGATAATATAATAAAATTCCTTTAATTTTAGATTCTGGTAAATTTGGAACTAATACTTCACCAGATAATTCACGATTTTCACCAAAAATTCCTGGAGAGCTATATGTTATAGTATAAGCATGCACTTTATCAGTATAACTTTCAACTTGTGAAACTAGAAAATTATACTTACCAGCTAGGTTTTCTTGATTTTTAGCACAATCATCTTGTGTGGTATCAGGAAGACAAATATATTCTAATAAATTATGTGCTAAATCACCAGTTGAATAATCAATAGCTTCATTATATTTATCTAATGATCCAGGAGGTAGATTGGTAGTTCCTGTAACTGGAACTTTACCTTCTCCCCCAGAACATCCAACTAAGTATATTCCAATTATTAAACCGAGGATAATTATTTTCATTGATACTCCTTTTTATCTAAGTTTTAAATAAATTCTTATAAGGTTTTAACTAGATAGTACTTTTAAAAATTTCAATAACGATGCAGTTTAACAATTTGTATTGCAAATTAACATCTTTAAAATTAACCTAAAATTTAAGAATTAATCTATAGTAGATATATTTGAATTAAAATTAATAAAAGTAAGTATTAAAATCAACTTCCGATTTTGGCTATTTACTTATAATTTGTTATGTTATGATTCCTTACTATGAAATTAAATTATGACAAAATTGAATTGTATAAAGCTCATTTATCTCGTGACCAAAGATTTGATGGTAAATTTTTTGTGGCGGTTAAGACTACTAAAATTTACTGTAGACCAACTTGTCCAGCTAGAAAAGCTAAATTAGAAAATCTTGAATTTTATATTCATGCATTTCAAGCAGAGAAAAATGGCTACAGACCTTGCATTCGATGTCGGCCAGAAACAGCTCCAGGATCAGCTGCATGGGTTGGAACTTCTGCTGTAGTAAAAAGAGCTTTACGCATAATGGATACTCATGCTCTAGAGAAATTATCAATTAATAATTTGGCTACTAAATTGGGAATTAGTGATCGTCATTTAAGAAAATTGTTTCAGCAGCAAGTGGGAATAAGCCCTCAGGCAATATTACTATCTAAAAAATTAGATATTGCGAGAAATTTATTATATCAATCAAATTTATCGATTACTGATATTGCCTTTAATTCAGGATTCAATTCTATTAGACGTTTTAATGATGCATTTAAAACCAGATTTAATAAGGTGCCTTCTGCACTAAGAAGTAATACCTCAACATTAAAGCAACAGATAAATTTAGAGTTAAGTTATCGTCCACCTTATGCATGGAATTCTTTATTAAATTTTTTTAAAAATCGTTTAATTCCAGAAATGGAGTTAGTTACAGATACTAGTTATGAAAGATTAATTAGTTTAGACCAAATACGTGGTTGGTTTAAGGTGACTTTTTTAGAATCAAACAAAATTAATATTGAATTTAGATTAAATAAAAATGCTAATTTGATTGAATTTATTACGCGCATAAAAAATATTTTTGATTTAGACTGTGACCCAATGGCAATTGAGAGTATGTTAATGCTAGATCCAAAATTAACTTCATTTGTAAAAAAATTTAATGGTTTAAGAATTCCTGGTAGTTGGGATGGATTTGAATTAGCTATTCGAGCGCTAATTGGGCAAAGAATAAGTGTTAAAGTAGCACATACTATCTTGAATAAAATAGTAAATCTTTGTGGTGAAGAGCAATTTTTTGATGATTCGCTAAAACTTAAACGTTTTTTTCCAACTCCGGAGAATATCCTTAATGCTGATTTAGCTAAGATTGGATTACCAACCTCCAAGATTGAAACAATACGAACATTAGCAAAAGAGGTAATTAATAATAATATTATTCTTGATGGAACTGCGGATTTTAATGAAACTTGTCAGAAATTACTACAAATAAAAGGCATTGGCCCATGGACTGTTGAGTATATCGCTATGCGAGCTTTAAGAGATCCAAATAGTTTTCCATTAAATGATCTTGAATTACAAAAGAAAGTTATAATGCTTAAATTAGATCCATCAAAATGGGTGCCATGGCGATCTTATGCTGCGATATTACTTTGGAATATTAATTTAAAGGAATAATTATGGCAAAAGCTAGATATATAAATTTCTTACCAAAAAGTGGATATTATAGTTATATGGATTCACCGGTGGGTAAATTAACCATTATAACTTCAATAAATGGATTACATGCTGTTTTATGGGATTGTGATTTAGTGGGGCATAATTGGGATGAATTACTTGATAAATTAATATTTAATGATAACGATAGAATTATTCTAAATACAAAAAAGCAGCTATTAGAATATTTTGAAGGTATACGCAAAACTTTTGATTTACCACTTGTGCTAAATGGCACAAAGTTTCAAATGGATGCTTGGAATGAACTAATTAAAATTCCTTATGCTACAAAGATTTCTTATGCTAATCAAGCAGCAAAAATTGGCAACTCAAATAAAGCCCGTGCGGTAGGAATGGCAAACCGTCTAAATCCAATTTCAATTATTATACCTTGCCATCGTGTGGTTGGTAGTAATGGTAAATTAGTCGGTTTTGCAGGTGGTATTGATAGAAAATCTTATCTTATAGATTTAGAAAGAGAGAATCAATAAATTATGCAATCATCCCAAAAAATATTTATTCAACTCTTGATTGATCAAATAACATTCTTGCTAAATAATAGGCCGATGAAATGTATAGTAATAGTGGAATTTTAGACGTCTTCGCATCTCGGCTCTGAATTTGCCAACTTTTTGTATTTGTTAGTACACATCATTAAATTAACACCATAGTATGCTTCGTAAGCTGATAATCCATTAAATATTTTTAAAATCAATTCTTTCTGTTGATCTGTCTAATGATTATGTTTGAATACCGATTTTTAAATCATATAATAATATTCATGATATAATGCACAAGTTATATACTATAATTTATTAAATATTATTATTTTTGAGGTAATTGTAATGTTAAAAATTAAAATGACAATACTTGGTTCATTACTAACGTTTTTTTCTGTTGCTGGATTTGCTGTAAATGATATAACTGTCATTAATGCATCTAAAGATCAAAAGCCAATTTTAATAAAACCTGGTCTAGTAGAGTCTGCTACTATTCAGGCGGGTAAAGCTCGTGATTTTGGTTCAATTGATTCAGATACATTTGGAATTTATAGCCAACCATCAACACCAACTTCATCTAATTATCAGGTTAGTGATGGTGTAGAATTTACAGAAAGAGGTATTGCTCTTTCAAGAGGAACAGATTGGCAAACACAGAGTTATTCAAAATCTAGCTATGAATTAGTAGTAGCTTATAGCGGTTTACCAGAGAGTTATGGTTGCCAAGTAGATCTTAATTTCAACTCAGATAAAATAATATCCCATGTGGTAAGTGGGAAGTGTATAGTTGAGCCAAATCCAGATGGTAATAGTATAGAATTTGATTTTTTATCTGATCCATCAATTGCGAATGTGCAAGTAATCTATAATGGAACTGGATTAGCACCATGTGAAGCATCAGTTCCTAATATGTTAAATCATAAAAAACATTAATTTATAACATTACCCTGGGCACCCCCAGGGTTTTTTGATTTTATTCTATATATAATAATCATTTAATTTGGGTTATAAAAGCCTTGCTCTGAGTCATAACCATCTAGTCTACAAAAGTGAAAATTTGGCTGTTAAACAGTAATTCAAAATTGACATCATAAGAAAATATGCTTGACAATAAATGCGTTTTAGTATAAAATAATTAACTCAACATTAAGAGGCGAATTAGCTCAGCCGGTTAGAGCGACGGAATCATAATCCGCAGGTCCGGGGTTCGAGTCCCTGATTCGCCACCAAAAAAATAATGCCGGTGTAGCTCAGTAGGTAGAGCAGCTGACTTGTAATCAGAAGGTCGAGGGTTCAATTCCTTTCGCCGGCACCATTTTGTTGGCCAGGTAGCTCAGTCGGTAGAGCAGAGGACTGAAAATCCTTGTGTCGGCGGTTCGATTCCGCCCCAGGCCACCATTGCAGATTAGGTGACAAATAATATGTCAATTAGATATCTAGCTTTCTTATTTTTCCCAATTATTGCTTTTGCAAATGATCAAATTTTAGTTGTATCCGGTGGAGATAATCCTGGGCTTAATCACTATTCACAATATTTACAAACTAAAACAATGTATGATTATTTAGTTGATAAAAATGGTGAGGATAATGTAACAGTATTTTTTGGGATGGGAAATAATCCTGAAACTAAAAAACCATTTCCGGATGTACACAAAATTGTTACGGTTAATGATGACGATGTTGATCAAATGATTCCTGGGATTATTGAGAATAATATGGCGGCAACGAAGAGCAATATTTATCAATATTTCTTTAGTTCAGATATTAATGAGATGGGTTCGCAAGATAATTTACGTATATTTGTAAGTGATCATGGGCTACCTAATTTATTTATGAATGATAAAAGCCAGGGTGAATATTCAGATAATTGCATTGATTTATGGAATTTTGATAAGACTTTAGTTAATAATTTTGCGAATAAAGATGATTTTGCTAAAGTTTGTATGTCTAAAAATGCTTTAGCGAATCTTTTAAATGTGGTGCCAGCAAAGCACGTAATTTTTGAAATGTCACAATGTTATTCAGGCGGCTTTCATCAATTATCAGTAACTGATAAAAATGGGTACCCAACAGCGAATCCTAAAATTTGTGGTTTTACCGCATCAACTCCTGATCATTATGCAAGTGGCTGTACTGCAACTGCTGATGGACCTAGTTACCAAGGTTACGAACGTTCTTTTACAGAGTGGTATACCGGAATTAGCATTCCAACGGGAGAGATGATTAGAAATCCTGCTACTAATATGTTTAGTGCTCATCAAAATGCTGTATTAGAAGATAAAACTGTAGATATTCCATTAACTACATCAGATTATTATTTATTACAATGGGCAGAGTTATTTGATAGCAAAAATTTTAAATCGCGTATATCTGGTTATAGTGGTTCGTATGTAAAGAATATTTATAAGAATTACTTAAAATATTTGGTGACAAATAATAAAGACTATAATCAATTTAAGCATTTAATTGAACGTGATCAAAAATTAATTATGGCAAAATATCCTAAAGATAGGCGCTTTTTTAGTCTGACTTTGGATGGTCAAAAGAAATATATTAGTAATTTTGAAAAAGATATTGCTGCAAAAAATCTTGAAGTTAAACAAAAGAACTTTTTCCTATTCAATACTTTGATGGTAAATACAATCTATCCAATGTGGCGTCCTTATGTTGAAAATCATTCAGTACCAGGGTTAACGAGTAAACAATATAAAATGGAAGATGAATTATATTTTCCAATTGTAGATAATAAAATGTTATTAGAGCCATTTCAAGCACCGATGTTGTTTTTACAATATTTAGCTATTCATGAGAATGATTCTGATCTAGTTGATTATAATGAAAATCGTTTTGATATTATTGAAAGCTTTGCAATTAATCAGAATTTAGATTCTTTAGCTAATGCGGTTAAAGATGCACAAGATTTGAGTAATCAAATAGATCAAAAAAATGATCAAATTAGTCAATTAGAAAAAGAAAAGCAGTTATTAAGAAGAGTTTATTTATATAAAACTGCATTAGCTGCTTGGAGTACTTTAATAAAAATTAACGATAAGGTTGCATTAAGAGATTTAGCTGGCTTAATCAGTTGTGAACATTCCTAATTATATAGGGTAATAAGTAGAGTATTACCCTATTTCTATTTAAATTATTAATTCAATCTTAGAACATTTGTGTAAATTTATTTTATAGTGCATCGCGGCATAAAATAAATAAATTGCTTAAATAACAATGTTAAAATTATAGATTGATGTAAAGTTTCTTGTAAATTTAAAATCAGCAGATGTAGATTGTATAAGTTTAATTTGGATTCATGATTATGAAAATTATTAGATGCAGCCCAAATTTTTTATTTATTTTATATTGGATTTAAAAAATCATGTATAGAATAAAACTTTCGCCCTTTTCTAAGCCATTTTATTATGAATGGAAATCTAATTTACAAAGTGGCGATCGCAATTTAGTTACTGATATGTTTATCTATGGCAAAATAGATGTATCTAAATTAAAACAAGCAATTAATAATTTTGTAAATTCACATGTTCTTATAAATAGTCATATCTTATTTGATCAAGAAGAATTATTCTGGGTTAAAAATACTAACTTTAATGAACTTCAATATAGTGAAACGGATTTTAGTGATGAAGAATTATTTGATTATATCAGTAAACCTTTTGATCTTGAACTAGGGCCATTATATAGATCATTATTGATTAAACAAAAACCCAATAAATATAGATTAACAATTGTTTGCCATCATATTGTTATAGACGGTAGAAGTCGGCAAATGGGTGTATTAGACCATCTAATTAATTATTATAATGATGCAAATTATAAATCCCAATATAGCATAAAAGAACAAATAGATTTAATTAATGATTTAAATTTAAAACTTACTGGTTTAATAGAGAGTAATTTAAATAAATACAAATCTTTTTGGAAAAAGAAATTAGCTGACATCAATCCAATTGATACCAAATTCTTATCAATAAGTAAAGATGAAAATTTAATTAACAAAGCTAATCGAGATCTAATTAAAGACTTGGTTTTTGGTTTTTCAAAAGAGCAATCAATAAAAGTAAGCTCGGTAACTAGAAACTATAAAATTACGCCATTTATGTTTGGCCAAATGGTGTTAGCATGTTTAATTTATAGATATACAGGACAGAATGATTTTGGAATTAGTTGCCCTACTGCAATTAATGAAGGTGGAAATTTTATTTATGGTGCTCATGTTAATACCATTATAATTCCATATCATTTTAAAAGTTCAAATTCAATTCTTGAAATAATTAAACAAGTAAGAACTTTTTTTAAATCATTAAAAGATGATAATATAAATTATCGCTATTGTCCATTTAATGAAATAATTAAATTTAATGATAAATCCATTTTAGATATTGGTATTGTTCAATCCTTAAATCCAGGTTTAAATGCTCAATTTTCAGAAAATAATATTTTAGAATTATTTATATATAGTCGAACAGACGCATCTTATAAAGTATTTTTTGAATATGAAGTAGCACATGGGGTAATCAACTATAGAGTCCGCTTTAATAAACAATTAATTGATGAGGTATTACTTACTAAATTTATTGAAAGTTATAATCGGCTTTTTATGCTTATTGTGAACGATTTACATAGTAAAGTCGATAATACATTAGAAAATTATGCAATATTAGAAAATAAAGATTATGCAACTATCATACAAAGTTACAGTCAAGGTATGGAGTTGCCTCTTAAACCAGCATTAATTCATAGACTATTTGAAGATCAAGTCAGTAAAACTCCGGATAATATTGCAATAGAAATTGGCGAATTACAGATAACTTATTTAGAGTTAAATCGTAGAGCAAACCAACTTGCTAATTACTTAGTAACGAATTATATTTTAGAATCTGAGGAATTAGTGGTATTATTTTTAGATTCAAAAATTGAAATTTTGGTTGCAATTTTAGCAATTTTAAAAGCTGGTGCAGCATATGTTCCTGTTTCGATTAATCTTGTTCCAGAACGTCTAAAACATATTCTTAATGATACTAAAACTAGAATTATTATCACGAATCAGATATATTTAGATAGAGTTGAATCAATTTTACTATCGTATAATGCAAATTCTGATAATGAGACTATTTCTGTTGGATTGCTTGAATCATCTTTACTACAAAATAGAATCAACTTAATTGTGCCCGATTTAATTCAAGATGAAGTTGATTTGTTTGCTGATTCTAATTTAAAAATAGATATAAATACTAACCAATTAGCATGCGTAATTTATACTAGTGGGTCTACTGGAACCCCTAAAGGGGTAATGGTTGAGCACCAAAATATGACTTGTTTCATTGATGGCTTATATAACAAATTTTTTAATAGTGACTCTTCCCTAAATATTTTAAGTACAACTAATTATACTTTTGATATCTTTGGTTTAGAATACATGCTACCTTTATTTCATGGTTATACCATGCATGTTTTAGATTTTATGTATTTTTACCAAGGTATTAATTTAGATGAGTACGATATTATTCAAATTACTCCATCAAAACTTCCAATGCTTTTAGAGCATGCCGAAATTTCGTCAAAATTAGGCTTGCTACCACGTAAAATATTAATTTTACTTGGTGGTGAAATGGTAACTCAAACAACAATTAATTATTTAAGAACATTAGATCAAATGTTCAAAAGTAGATCTGATTTAACCTTAGAAGTTATAAATATATATGGACCGACCGAAACTACAATTTGGTCTACTGCGGGAATTCTTGAATATAACTCTGAAAATGCTTTTAATAATATAAATATTGGAACACCATTACCTAATCAACAAGTCTATGTTTTAGATAATAATCAAAACATATTACCAATAGGCTCAGTGGGCGAATTGTATATTAGTGGTATAGGGATTACTCGTGGTTATTTAAATCAACCAGAGTTGACCCAACATAAATTTATTAATCATAAATTCCATGAAGATGTCGCGAATATTAATAATAAAACTATTAGACTATATAAAACTGGTGATTTAGTAAGATGGCATACTCGTGGATATCTTGAATATATTGGACGTACAGATTCACAAGTAAAGATTAGAGGTAATAGAGTTGAATTAAAAGAGGTAGAAAATAAATTAATACATTATCCAGGAATTAAACAAGCTAAAGTTTTTGCTATACCTACAGAAGATCAAAAGAATATACGACTAATTGGATATTATGTTTCTGATGAATTTATAAAAAAAGACAAGCTTATTAATTATTTAAGAAATAATTTGTTTGAATATATGATCCCAAGTGTATTGGTTCCACTAAAACAATTTCCGATCAACGATAATGGAAAATTGGATATAAAATCATTATCCAATATTAAATTACCTGAAATTGAAAGTTATGTGCCACCAACTAGCCAATTGGAAAATAGCATAATTAAAATTTGGTCTGATGTTTTAAATATTCCCAAAACTCGTATTGGGGTTACTAATAGTTTTTTTGAATTGGGTGGGGATTCCATATTAATTGTTAATTTAAGAAATAGATTATCGAAGTTAGAAGAATTTACAAATATTGAAGTAGCAGATTTATTTAAGTATACAACGGTACAGCAACTAATAGAGTTTACTAATGATACTAATAACGGTAAAATAAAAATTATTAATAAAAATAATATTATTGATAAAGATAAAATTGCTATTATCTCAATGTCTGGTGCATTTTCTGGGGCTGATAATCTAGATGAATATTGGGATTTAATTCAATCTGGTCGAGAAGGGGTAAAAGTTTTTACTCAAGAAGAATGTAAAAATTTAGGTGTTCTAGAAGATTTATTTTTAAATCCAAACTATATTCCAGTATCTGGTCATATTAAAGATATTAACAAATTTGATGCATCTTTTTGGGGTCTTAGCCAGAAAGATGCAAGTTCCCTAGATCCTCAAATTCGAAAATTACTTGAACATGCCTGGTATCTATTAGATAATGCAGGTTATATAAATCAGCTTGCTGATGTTAATATTGGAGTATTTGTAGGTAGTGGGCAAAGTAGATATTCAAGTTCAACTAATGATCCGCAAGATACGCTTAATATTTGGGAAGCGGCTAATTTTAATAGCACTACAACACTTGCAACACGAATTAGTTACTTATTAGGACTAACAGGTCCTGCAAATAATATTAACACAGCTTGTTCAACTAGCCTAGTTGCAATTATAGAAGCATGTAAAAACTTAGTTTCTGGGTATTGTGATATGGCAATAGCTGGCGGGGTTACACTACTTATGCCCAATGAAACTGGTTATATTTATCAAGAAGGTATGATTTTATCTAAGGACGGACATTGTAGGCCATTTGATAATGATGCATCAGGGACTATTGCTGGATCTGGAGTTGGTTTAGTATTATTAAAACGTTTATCTGATGCTATAAAAGATCAAGACAATATTGTGGCTGTAATTCAGGGGTATGCAACGAATAATGATGGAAATAGGAAATTAAGTTTTACAGCTCCCAGTATTTTAGGGCAGAAAGAATGTATTGTTAATGCTCAACTTAGTGCCGAAATTACTTCTGATCAAATTGATTATATAGAATGCCATGGTACGGGGACTAGGCTTGGCGACCCAATTGAACTTAAGGCTTTACATGAGGCATTTATTGCAAATGATAATAAAATGAATGACCACAAATGTATCTTAGGGTCCGTTAAAGCAAACATTGGTCATACTGATACTGCAGCTGGGGTTGCGGGAGTAATTAAGGTATGCAAAATGTTTGAACAAAATATTATTCCCCAGCAGATTAATTACGCTATACCAAATTCAGAAATCAATTTTAAAGAGAAAAATTTTGCGATTGTAACTAAAAATTTAAGCTGGAATAATCAAAAAAGTAAACCAAGATTTGCTGGGGTGAGCTCATTTGGGATAGGTGGGACAAATGCACATATTATCTTGAGTGATTTTAATGAGCATGACAAAATTATTAAGCATAATAGTGATAATATAGACAGGGAAAAATTAAAATACATTTTACCAATTTCAGCTAAAAGTATTCAATCATTAGAATTATACCTACAAGATTTTATAAATTATTTAGAAACCACAAAAGATTCAATACAAGATATTGCTTATACATTACAAATACATAAAAAAGCATTTCAATATAAGTTAGCTATAGTTTGTGATTCAGTAGTAGATGCAATTGAAAAATTTAAAAATTTTAATGCAAATGCTATATTTAAATCAGAAGGTATAACTTCTTCACAAAATGTAGTGTTTATGTTTCCAGGGCAAGGTTCTCAGTATCCAAATATGGGCGCTGATTTATATAAAAATAGCTTGGAATATAAAGAAATTGTTGATGAATGTTTAGAGATAGTTAATAAAGAAAAAAATATTGATTTTGCTCAAGTTTTATTTCCTGAGATATTTAATAACGGTAATCAAACATATGACATCAACCAGACAGAATTTGCACAACCTGCGATATTTATTATTAGTTATTCATTAGCTATTTTATTAGAAAAATTCGGGATTAGCCCGTCAGTTTACTTGGGTAATAGTTTAGGTGAATTAGTTGCGGCAACTTTATCTGGGGTATTTTCTTTAGATGATGCAATAAAAATTGTTATTGCTAGAGGGCAATTAATGCAAAGTATGCAAGCAGGGAAAATGCTGGCAGTAGATATTGGTCCTATTGAAATTAAGCAATTTATTGATAATAAATGTGAATTAGCTGTGGTTACTTCACCAAAGAGTTGCATTGTATCTGGTAATGAAGAAGATATTACTGTATTAAAAAGCACATTAGATAAAAATGGAATTGGATCAATACTATTATCAGTTTCTCATGCATACCACTCTTATTTAATGGAAGATGCGGCAAAAGAGCTTATTCATAAATTTGATGGAATTACATTAAATGTGCCAAAGCGTAAATTTATTTCCAATTTAACTGGTGATTTTATAACTGATGAAGATGCTATAAGCCCTTATTATTGGTCAAAGCACATGAGAAATACCGTTGAACTCGGTAAAGGGATTGAAACAATTTTTAATAATTACGAATCACCTTTTTTTATTGAAGTTGGACCATGTAAATCACTAATAACATCTACAATTACCAAAAATAATAAGGGAATGCACAAATATATTGGGATTCAGATACTAAATTCATATAAACAAAGTAATGTGCAAGATTCTATATACTATAAAGAAGATATATTAAGTAGATTATGGTTAAATGGTTATAAGGTTGATTTTAAGAAATATTATAACAGTGCGTATAATGTGTGTGTGCCTATCCCCAGATATCATTTTGATAGTAAGATAGCATACAATAAATCTTTGATTTCAGAAAATTATAATAAACTTACATTACTTCCTAGTGATCGATGGATTAGCGCACCAGTATGGAAGCGGGTTAGTAAACTAAGCAAAAATGAAATGCCTAAAGTAAATTTAAATATACTAATTTTTAAAAATATTTTATGTAATAGCTTTGATTTTTTGGAAAGATTTGGAACTGTTTTTATTGAAATTAATAATGAGATTGAATCATATCAATATCTAGATAATGGGAGATTGGTTATTAATTCTGGTTCAGAAGATGCTTATAAGGAAATCATGAAATATTTAAGCATTAATAAAATTGAACCTAATATAGTTATACATGCTGTTACAGCCGAAAAAATTCCAATGAAATGGAATAAAGTTGATGACGAACTAATTAAAGGTTATTATAGCATATTTTTGTTAAAAAAAGAGATCTTGGATACAATGTATTGTATTAAAAGATTTATTGTTTTAACCCAAGGATTATTGAAAATAGATGAGTATGATAATATAAATCCGTGTAATGGTTCATTAGTTGGTATGATAAGAACAATAAAACATGAAAATGTAAATATTAATTCGTGTATTGTTGATATTGAATGTTCTTCAAGAGTTAATCCTGATATATTATTAAATTTTATTTTGAATGAAAATAGTTATATTAGCCAAAATCCCTATGCTTTTAGATTTGGATATTTGTGGCTTGAATCATTTGAAAATATTTCGATAGATCATTCAAACAATAAGAATATTATTGAAGAAAAAGATGTTATATTAATAACTGGAGGTATGGGTGAGATCGGATTAGCGATTGCAAAAAAAATATCGACACTTTACAATGTAACATTTATTTTGGTGGGACGGACCAATGTATTAGATAAAAATATTTCAGATAAATTAATTCAACATAAATTGACTATTATAAAAGAGATAGAGGATTCTGGTTCTAAGGTTGTAATCAAAACTTGTGATATATCTAGTAGACATAAAATATCAGCTTTGATTAATGGGTTGCAAGAAGAGTATAAATATATTTCTGGAATTATTCATGCAGCAGGAATGGCTCCTATTCCATGTAATCAAAAAACTTTTAAAAATATAAAGCTTGCTGCTCAGGCAAAAATTCATGGGTCAGCAAATTTAATTTATGCTTTAGAAAATACAGCTAAAATTAAATATTTTGTTGCAATATCTTCTTTGGCAAGCACGTTAGGTGATATAAATCGAATTGAATATTGTGCAACAAATAGTTTTCTAGATTATTTGTCAGAATCAACAACACCTTATCTAGATAGTTGTAGGTTATTAACTATAAATTGGCCTAGTTGGAAAGAAACTGCCATGCTAAAATCAGTAGACATGTCAAATCAGTATTACAAATTTATATCTGATAGCTCAATTACTAATTTAGAGGGCGGTGAGTTATTTGAGAATTTAATTAAAAATGTGAATATTTCACATGCAATAGTTTCAAAATTTGACATATCAGAGGTGATTAATAATGCTTTTCGAGTTTCATCTCATATAGGTGAAGATAATATAGAAAATATTTGTGGGTTGGTAGTAGAAGAAAACTTAACGGAAAAGCATTACCAAATAGCAAAGATTTTTCTAGATTTATTACAGGTAGAAAAAATCAGTATATATGATAATTTTTTTAAACATGGGGGAACATCTCTTGACGCAATTAAATTAATAACTGAACTCAAAAAATATGAAATTAATTTATCTTTGCTCGATATTACACTTTATAACACTATTGAAAAAATTTATAAATTTCATATAGACGCAAAAAATAAAGATAGTGTTAATAAGATATTAATTCCCTTGGCTTTACATAATAAGAGTAATAAGAATATATTTTTTATTCATCCGATTGGTGGTTCCGTAATATTTTATTTAGATATAATTGAAGGGTTACCCAAAATATATAATTACTATGGAATCCAAAATATTAATATATCGGGTGTACAATTAATTAAAACCTCAAATTTTGAAGAGTTATGTAAAATTTATGTTGAAGAAATATTAAAGATCCAACCGGATGGTGAATATATTTTTATAGGATCATCTATGGGTGGTAATTTGTCATTTGAAATGGGAAGGCAGTTAAGTGCAAGTGGGAAATTTATTAAATATTTAATTATGTTAGATTCATGGACTATATTTAATAATAATTATAAAAATGAAGCCACCTTTAAATCGATTATGCAAGATCAAATTCAATATGATAAAAGACTCTTAAATATATCAAATGATTTTGATATTGATATACTATTAAATGCAAGATGGCAATTAATGCAATTGCTTATAAATTATAAACCACGTAAATTTGATACCAAAATTTTACTGCTTAAGGCAATGATCGAAGATAAATTGAATTTCAGTAAAGATGGTTCTTTAGATAATGGATGGCAACAATTTACAGATGTTCCTGTGGAAGTATTTAAGGTGCCAGGCAATCATGAAACTATGCATATCGGTATTGGCCTAAAAGAAATCATTCGGATATTAAATAATATTTTATTAAACTAACGATTAGCATTATGGAGTATTGAATATGCGATCCAAAATATCAAAATTTACTCTGCCAGATGTGGACGTAGAATATATTGTTAAATATGGTCCTGGTCATATATATTGGAAAAATTTAGATTCAGTTTATATTGGGTGTAACAAAAATTTTGCAACACTTATTGGGCTTGATGAACCTTCAGAAATTATTGGTATTAGTGAATATGATATGCCTTGGGCTTCTATAATGCCAGAAACAGCGAATCATAATGTTCGAGCTGACCAAGAAGTTATTAAAACAGGAAAATTTATAGTTACTGAAGAAAATTTGGGGATAAAAAATGAAGATGGAAATTCTATTATTTTGAGAAGTGAAAAATTTCCACTTATTGATAAAAATGGAAAAATTGTAGGTATTCTTGGAGTCTCGGTTGATATTACAGATAGTAAAGAAAAGGAACGTTTAGAAATAGAGAATGCTGTACATAAAAGATCAATTGTTGAACAACAACAATTTAAAAAAATAGTTGATCAGATGGTTCATGATATAGGATCTCCTTTAGCTAGTTTAAGAATGTTAATTGAATCTTACACTAATCTTCCGGAAGATATACGAATTATGTTAAGAGAAATTGCATTAAATATATCTGGTATAACGAATAATGTATTAAACATGTATGTCCCTAAAGCTAGTATTCAAGATGATTTAAACGAGCAGTCTGAAGCAATACTTTTATCGTCAATGTTACTACAACTATTATCAGAGAAAGGTTTTCAATATAAAAATCATCTAGTTAAATTTGAGCATGATTTTAAAGATGGTGGTACTTTTGCTTTTATTAAAGCTGAACCTAGCGCATTCAAAAGAGCAATTTCAAATTTAATAAATAATTCTGTTGATGCATTGAACAATAAAATTGGTGGAAAGGTTATTTTAAAGATCCAGGCTTCTAAAAATAATATTGATGTTATTGTTGAAGACAATGGAAAAGGATTGTCTCCAGAGTTAATTAATAAGATATTATCAGGTAAATCTGTTACTGCTGGAAAGAAAAATGGTCATGGAATTGGCTTAACACAAGTTATGGATATGCTAAAACCTAGTGATGGAAAAATTAATATTATATCCAAATCTGGGGAAGGAACTACTATAATACTAAGTTTTCCTAGGTTTGAAACGCCTAATTGGATCGCAAGTGAAATTAGTATTTTAGATCATGATTGTGTTGTTATTTTAGATGATGATTCTTCAATACATGGAGCATGGGATAGGCGTTTTAAAACAGATGCACCATGGCTTAAATTAAAGCATTTTACTTATGGCGAAGATGCAGTAAATTTTATTAATACAGTTACTCCCGAAGAAAAGAAAAAAATACTACTATTAACCGATTTTGAATTATTAAATCAAAATTTAAATGGCCTAGATGTTATAAAAAGGACGAAAATAGGAGAGTCCATTTTAGTGACTAGCCATTATGCAAATAAGCAAGTTCAGCAACTTGTGAAAAAAATTAAAACTAAGATCCTACCGAAACAATTAGCTTCAGAAATTTCAATTGTAATTAAAAAGCAAAATTCTGAAAATGTTGAAAAGTTTAGTGAAAGTGGAAAAGAAGCGGAAATTATTATAGTTGATGATGATCAATTATTTATGGATACACTAGCATTGTTCGCCTTTAAAGGAAAGAAAGTAATAAAATATTCAGACCCAGAAAATTTCCTAAATAATATTCTAAATCATTCAAAAGATGCCAAGATATGCTTAGATAATAATTTTGATAATAAAGATATTACGGGTGTTCAAATTGCTGATATAATCTACAATAAAGGGTACAATAACATCTATATAATTTCTGGAAATAAAAGTTCAATAAATGTTCCTGAATACATAAAAGTTATTTTAAAAACTGATCTCAAAACCTTGAAAGAGCTATCTGAAAAGTGGTAAAAAAAGGAAAATAAATATTTTGGAATTTTAAGTATGAATGATATCAATACTTTAATGATACTTAACCAAGTTATTAAATTTTTGCCTGGATATATATACTATAAAGGTTTAAATTTAAAATATGCAGGATGTAATCAAAATTTTGCAAACTTAACAGGTTTTATGTCACCTTCTCAAATTATCGGTTTATCTGATACTGATATCCTAAGCAAATTTGTAAATCCTGAAATATTAGTTAATAACCAAAAAGCAGATCAATATGTTATCGATACAAAAGAACATAAGACAATTGATATTAGTATTATTATGGGTGATAGTAAAGATGCTGTAAGAATTGTATTTAAAAATAAGAAATATCCTTTAATTGATGAAAAAGGGGATATTGTAGCTATTATAGGGGTTTTGCATGATTTAACTGAGGTTAAAGAAAATAACTATTTAGATATAGATATCAACTTTATTGTTAAGAATTCTCCCGGATATATGTACTGGAAGAATTTAGATTCTGTATATATTGGATGCAACCAAAATTTTGCC
Organism: uncultured Neisseriaceae bacterium; assembly: GCA_937952895.1. GTDB lineage: Bacteria > Pseudomonadota > Gammaproteobacteria > Burkholderiales > UBA11063 > Aquella. Next base: position 15,134 of record CALFYC010000090.1, on the reverse strand, counting down.
AGTGTATGCGGATTTAAACACTCCTCAGAAATTTTTAATAAAACTGATTATGATTTACCGTGGGGGTTGGTGGATAAAGGTATAGCTGAAAAATTTATTAGAAATGATAAATATGTAATTGAAACTGGTAATGTTCATGTGTCAGAAGATGATAACTTGACAGTTCATAATGAAAATGGATTATCGCAAATTGTTAGAAGTGAAAAAAGTCCATTATTAGATAAAAATGGTAATTTAATTGGAATTTTAGGTGTTGCTGTAGATATTACAGATAGATTAGAGCAGGAAAGATTAAGGGCTGAAAATGATGCGCAAAGGGTTGAAAGCCAGCGTCAAAAAGCAGAAGCTGAAAAGCAACATTTATTAACAGTAATTGAAGAACAGGAAAAATTTAGAAAAATTGTAAATCAAGTAGCTCATGATATAGGTTCTCCAATAATGGCAATATCAGTTATGCTTAAATCCTGCGAAAATTTACCAGAAGGCACTCGTGATGTATTAAGGCAGGCAACTGACCGTATTTATGATATTGCACACCATCTGCTAAATAGTTATAAAAGCCCAGAAGAAATAATAAATAATTCCAAAGAAACGAATGGTCCAGTCTTAGTATCTTGTGAGATTTTATCCATATTAAGTGAGAAAAAATCTCAATATAGTCCTTTTGCTATTACGTTTAATCATGAAATTAGTAAAGATAGTGCATTTATCTTTATTAATACGGTGTCTAGTTTATTTAAACGTATGATTTCAAACCTTCTAAATAATGCAGTTGAAGCTTTACCAGAGAAGCATGGCCAAATAAAGCTATCAGTTAATCTTGAAAATAATCAATTGCGGGTTATTATTGAAGATAATGGTGTTGGTATGCCTGATGAAGTGAAGCAAAAAATATTAAATAATATTGTGGTAACTGCGAATAAAGTTGGTGGTAGAGGAATTGGATTTGAGCAAATTCGTGATACATTAGCAAAAAGTGATGGTATTCTTCAAATAGAATCAAACCCTGGACTTGGAACTAAAATGATTTTGACTTTTCCAACAATTGAAGCACCAGACTGGATTGCCACAAAAATAGAATTTACGAAAGATAATTTAATTGTAATTTTAGATGATGATGTATCAGTTCATGGAGCCTGGGATAATTGGCTCAAATCAATTGATTCTGAAGTAAAAATCAAACATTTTGAATCTGGATATGAAGTAATTGAATTTATAAATGATTTAAGTGAAGCAGAAAAATCTAATGTTATATTACTTTCGGATTATGAATTATTAAAAGAACGTATTAATGGTTTAGATGTTATTTCTAGGGTCTCAGTAGCAAAATCAATATTAGTAACAAGCCATTACGCAAATAAGAAATTAATGGATAAAGTTCAAGAATTAAACATAAAAGTATTACCAAAAGTTTTAGTGCAGATGTTGTAAATCAACTATGTGGCTCGAAAATGTTAGAATTAGCTAAAGCAAATAGGTCTTAAATATTAGCCTATTTGTTAATTATAATAAGATTATTGATTTGGTAATGATAAATACTTTTACCTAATAAACTTGCGATGAAAGTTGAGATTAGTGCTGTTATCATAAGTGGCAAAGTAAAAATTTGTGATGAGGTTATTTGTAATACCATAGTGATTGCTGTTATCGGTGCTTGAGTAATTGCAGCTAAAAAAGCTACCATTCCTAATAGATAATATTGTTGTAGTGGAATATCAATTTGTAAAATTCCATGTATTAGACTTCCTACGCCATTACCAATTGATAATGAAGTTGCAAAATAACCACCAGGAACCCCTGAACTTGTAGATAAAATCGAGCCTGCCATTTTATATAAGACATAAAGTTTGGGCAAATGTTCTTGATTAGAAAGAGCGAGAATACTTTCGGCATAACCATTACCAAATGAAAGATTATGTGAAACTAATCCAACAATGGCAACTAAAAAACCACATATACAAGAATTAATTAACGGATGTTCTATACGAAATTTATTCAGAAAACTGTTCCTACTAAGTGTTGCATAGTAAATTGCCTTAGAAAAAATAAATGCAAGTAATCCAGATAAAACACCAATAAAGATTATAGGTAGAGTGATTTTTCCAAGATTATAAAATAATAATCCACGTTCCACTCGCCCAAAATATGAGGTATTACCTAAGCATGTAATCGTTACAATTCCAGAAGTTGCAATAACTGCAATTTTCAATAAAGATAATTTAAGTGTTTTACCTTTAAATAATTCTTCTAAAGCAAATACAATTCCACCTAATGGAGTATTAAAAGCTGCGGCAAGCCCAGCTGCAGCACCAATTTTTAATAAGGTTTTACGTTGATTAATGGTTAGGTGTTTTGCTGAAAAAGATAAGATGGTTGCTCCAATTTGAATAGTTGGTCCTTCGCGTCCAATTGTTGCACCGAATAATGTTCCAGCAACAATAGTAATATATTTGGAAATAATTAAGCGCGGATAAAACAAGATTTTTAATTTTGTATCACTTGTGACTTTCCCAATAGAGAGTGCTTGAGGAATTCCACTACCTGCGGCTTCTGGAAAGTAGCGAGTAACGAGAAATGTAATTACTAAAAATCCACATGGGATATATAAAAGTAACCAATAATGTAATATTGGGGTTAATTTTAAGAATATTGCAAAGGCCCAATCTACTGATTTTGCAAAGATTACAGAAAATACACCAATTAGAATGGCAAAAATGAATAATTTTAAATTATTTTTGTTAAGATTAGCTTTTAGCATAAGCTTATCCATTAAAGTTATTTATTTAAGTGCTATATTGTAGCCATAAAGGAATTGCTCGATCGAAGTATTCCATAAATTTCCATAATCCAACCCTAAGTTCAGTATTACCAAAAATATCTATTTTACTTTCAGGAAAACCAATTCCTACAGCAAATAATCCAGGCGCAACAACTCCAGTTGCTTGGTTATAATTCCATTCTGGAAACCCATCTATGATTGGTGCTCGGCGGTCAAAACCGATTGCATGAATTACTTTGGAACATTGTGGTAAATATGTCGCAACATTATCTTTTGATGAATAAATACGTGTAAGATTATGAGGTAATATTCCATTAATATTTTCTTGAGCCCAAATTGCAGCATTGCCTTTCAGACCTGTATTATCAAATAAAATATTGCCATTAACATTTAGGGCAAATTTTAATGGTGAGGTATAAAAATTAATTACATGCTTAACATTTAAATCAAGTAATGCTTGTAAAATAATTATAGCTGAATGGGATGCACCAAATACGGCAACAGTATCATTAGTTGAACATTTTTTGGCTAATTTATGTGGATCTAATGCATCATATAGGCTAATAGTTTCCACATTATCTGGTGCTTCCATGGTTCTGGGCTTTGCTCCAGTTGCAATAACTACATTTTTGGCTTTAAGGATCTCATTGTTATTTAATTGTAATTGCCATTTACGTTTAGTTAAACATAATTTATCCACATGAGCTTTTAACCCAGTTACTTTATTAAGTAGGCGATCAGTGACCCATTGTAAAGGTTTTGCCATAATTCCAAGCTTGCATGTTTCATCCGGCGGAAGTTTATCTAAAGTAAAACCTGGGCGATCATTATATTCAAATGCATTTAAATGATTTAGATAATCATTAAATAGTTTAACAATTGTATTACTTGATACTTGATTCCAATATAAACCGAAATCACCAACAGCAAATTTAGGATCAATCCAAAGAATTTTACTTGGAGTAATGCCTTTATCAATTAGTTGCCCAACTACGGCTATTCCTGCAGGTCCAGCTCCAATTACGGCCCAGTCAAAGGATTTTTCCATTATGTCTCCATTTTAATCTAATTTTAGCTCTAATATTCTTTATGATAATTGCGACCAATCAAGAATCACTTTACCTGAATGTCCTGCTTTCATTAATTCAAAACCTTTAGCAAATTCATTAACGGGAAGTATATGGGTTATAACTTGGCTAACATCTAGTCCAGATTTTACTAATGATACCATCTTATACCAAGTTTCAAACATTTCACGTCCGTAAATACCTTTCATGGTAAGACCTTTAAATACGATTTTATCCCAATCAATTACTACATTTTTACCACTTATTCCAAGCATGGCAATTTTCCCACCATTAATCATGAGGTCAATCATTGCATGAATTGATGGTTCAACCCCAGACATTTCTAAACCGACATCAAATCCTTCCTCCATACCAATTTCGTGCATAATTCCACGTAGTTTTACTTCGATCTCTTTATCGGTTTTGCAGTCACTCACATTGACTGCAACATCAGCACCCATTTTTTTAGCTAGCTCTAAGCGATATGGGTTAATATCAGTAATAACTACATTTTTAGCACCAACTTTTTTACATATTGCGGCTGCCATACAACCAATAGGGCCTGCTCCAGTAATTAAAACATCTTCACTAATCAAGTCAAATGCAAGTGCAGTATGAACTGCGTTACCAAATGGATCTAGCATACTTGCAATATTATCATCAATATAATCTGGTAATTTGAATACGTTAAATGAAGGCATAGCTAAATATTCAGCAAATGCACCAGGACGGTTAACTCCAAGTCCAATAGTATGTGGACATAAATGGAAAGTTCCTCCACGACAATTTCTACATTTACCGCATACAATATGACCCTCACCAGATACACGATCACCAATTTTTAGATTTTCAGAAACTGTTTTACCAATTTCAACGATTTCACCAACAAACTCATGTCCCACATGCATTGGAACTTTAATTGTTTGCTCTGCCCATTGGTCCCATTTGTAAATATGTAAATCAGTTCCACAAATTGCAGTTTTTTTAATTTTAATTAATACTTCATGATCTTTAATTTGAGGAACTTCGACTTCAGTCATCCAAATTCCTGGCTCTGGCTTAAGTTTAGCTAATGCTTTCATTTTGGTCATAATTTATCCTAATATATTATTAGTAAGTGTAAATTTTATTTGATAATATTTAATTCACGTCCAACAATTGTAAATGCTTCAATAGCTTTTTCGATTTGTTCTTTATTGTGTTTAGCAGACATTTGGGTGCGTATTCTGGCTCTTCCTTTGGGAACTACCGGATAAGAAAATGGGATTACATAAATTCCGTGATTTAATAGTTTATCAGCAAATGTAACAGCCAATTTTTCATCATATAACATTACTGGAATAATTGGGTGTTCTCCAGGAACTAAATCAAATCCTGCTTTAGATAATCCGTCTCGAAATAATTGTTTATTTCTTTCTAATTTTTCACGTAAATCATTACCTGCTTTTACTTTTTCTATAACTTTTAATGTTGTATAAGTAATGGTTGGTGCTAGTGAGTTAGAAAATAAATATGGGCGAGATTTATTTCTAAGTAATTTAACAATATTTGACTTAGCAGATACATAGCCACCAGATGCACCACCTAATGCTTTACCTAAAGTTCCAGTCATAATATCAATTCGTCCTTCAACCCCACAAAATTCTGGAGTTCCACGACCATTTTTACCAGTAAAACCTGTTGCATGTGAATCATCAACCATCACAATGGCGTTATATTTATCAGCAAGATCACAGATGCCTTTTAAGTTAGCAATAATGCCATCCATAGAAAATACGCCATCAGTTGCAATCATTTTAAATCTTGCGCCAGATTTATCTGCATCAATTAATTGTTGTTCCAAATCTTGCATATTGTTATTTTTATATCTGAAACGCTTAGCTTTACATAAACGTATTCCATCGATGATTGAAGCATGATTAAGTTCATCAGAAATTATGGCATCTGCATCAGTTAATAATGTTTCAAATAATCCCCCATTTGCATCAAAACAAGAACTATATAAAATAGTATCTTCAAAACCTAAAAAATCACTAATAGCACTTTCTAAATCTTTATGAATCGAATGTGTTCCACAAATAAATCGCACTGATGCCATACCGTAACCATATTTATCTAAAGCAGTTTTGGCTATTTCAAGTAACTCTTGATCATCAGCATAACCTAAATAGTTATTAGCACAAAAGTTAATTAAATGAGATCCATCTTTTAAAGTTAAGCTAGGTGCTTGAGGTGTATCAATAATACGTTCATTTTTTAATAATTTATCATTGGTAATAGACTGAATTTGTTCATCAATATTTGAATAAAATTTTTGTTTCATATGCTTATTAGTCCTATTTTAAATTATTTATCTGGTAATTATAGTATATATAGAACATATAAAGGTATTGCATTGCGATATTTCTATATTTTTTAATTTAATAAATATAAGAAATTTAAGATTACATTTAAGGTAGGCAGCTTTTGCCCACCTTAGATATTTTAATTAGAAATTATATTGGAATCCAAAATCAGCAATATTTACATTTCCAAAGTTACCAGCTTGTCCTGCAAATGGAATATATTGCGAGTCTTCAAGTCTTAAATCAAAATGTCTAGTTATAGCTAATGAAATCCCAAGGCCAGCTAAGCCACCGTAATCCCATGCACTACCACCATTTGAATAAATTCCTGGGCTAGAACTATCACCATTCCAAGAAGAATTTGAAGTAGCTAAACCTAAACGTCCATATAGTGCCCATCTTGATGCCACTGGGAAGGTTCCTTTTACTGCTACATCAAATAAACTATATTTCATAAATTGTCCATATTGTTCACTTGGTAAAAAGCTAACTCCACCTTCAAGAGCTAATGCACGATTAAAATTATAACCCGCATTAATAATCCCGGCAAAAGAACCAGTTGGAGCATTTTGCATTGTGCCTAAACCTGCGTTAAAGTTCATGTATGCACCAGCACCATTATATGGTTGATATACATCAGAGTTATAGTAATCATCAGCCATAACTATCATACTATTAGATACTAATAATAAAGCTAGTAATTTTTTCATGGACAATTCTCTCCTTAATAGCAATCAAAGAATAAATAATCTAAGTAGATCAAATTTCTACCCAAGATTGTAGCATAATATTTAAATAATGTAAGATTTCTGATAACCTATAAATAAAAATAGCAAAATTTTTAATGTTAGGTTTGGCTAAATTGGCAAATAATATGATAAAATCCACGAGTAAAATATTCTCTTATACTAAAACAAATAAATAAAATTTAGTTATATTCCATAAAATTGAAGCTAAATGCATTCAAATTTGAGGTTTGCGATTGATTTGTAAGAGCTCAAATATAGCTGTTATTTTGTGTGAAATTCAGAGAAAATTAGTTTATGTTATAAAGCGTGATTAATTATTAGCTGGTATCCAAATGAAAAAACAAATATTGTTGCCATTATTAAAATCAGAAGTTGTTTATATTTCTTTATCATTATTGATAATAGGCTGTAATAATGCATCTTCTACACAAAATCAATTACAAACTAATCCACAAATAGAAAATAAATTGTTTAATTCATCATACCGTATTAATAGTGTTACAGGCTTAGCTAGTGATACACTATCCAAATATCAATCATTTACGGTCAATGATGCAACAGAGCAATTTACAAGCATAACTTGGAATTATTATAGTTCCTTATATTGTAATGGAGAAGTATTTTCAAGCGTAACATATGAAAGTTCTACTCCAACATTTTCTCTAAATGCTGGAACTTGGGCTGTGAATGATACAACTAATTATAATAATTGTCAAAAGGTTGGAAGTTGTGAGGATGAAGTAAATAATACATATTCAATTCAAGTAACTTATCGCTATGGGGGAGGCACTTATACGGGACAATGTTATAATAATGGCCCGAAACGCTATGATCACCTAAACCAAGACAAGCTTGGGGACTGGACATCGGGATCAAAAGTACATGCTTGCAAAAGTGGTTCACCTTGCTCATTTGGTGGGTCATACTTACCTGATAATCTCCCTATTATGAAACATTATGTATATGTAACCAATAGTGATAGTAACAATATATCGATGTATGTTATAAATGAAAATACTGGGGAATTAAAAGCAATTGGTTCCGGAATTAAAGATGCAGAATCTGTGCCAAATGGAATAGCTGTAGTGCCATATGGAAAATATGTTTATGCAGTGAATAATGGCAACAATATTGTATCAATGTATAGTATAAATGAAAGTACTGGAGAACTTGATTCAATTAGTAGTCATGTAATAAGTACAGGAAATGCTCCATTGGGAATTGCTATTGATCCATCCGGAAAGTATGTTTATGTTACTAATAATGATGATAGTAATATATCTATGTATAATATTCATCAAAAAACCGGAGAGTTAATTGAGATTGGAGCAATTAGTACATCTGAAAAGCCATATGGAATAAAAGTAGATCCCACTGGCAATTATGTTTATGTGGCGAATTATAATAGCAATAATATATCTATTTACAGTATTAATCGATATGATTCGGGCAAATTAACTGAGATTGGAACCATAAATACAGGGTCTGGGCCAATAGGTATAGCTATAGATCCATCAGGAAAATATTTGTATACAGGTAATTATTTTAGTAATAATATATCAATGTATGGAGTCGATAATAAAGGGCTTCTGACTTCAAATTTTGAAATACCAAGTACTGGATACACATTTGATATAGCTGCAGACCCAACTGGTAAATATGTTTATGTTACCAACTCTATCAATGATACTATAGCAATGTATAGGTTAGATAAAACTGCTGGAACATTAAGACCTATTAATGGTGGCACCATAAATACAGGAAGTGCTCCATTAGGAATAGCTATAGATCCATCAGGAAGATATGTTTACGTAGCTAATTCTGCTAGTGACAATATATCTATGTATAGGATAGCCGAATCAGGACAGTTAGTCGAAATTGGAACGGCATACACAGAGGACGGGAAGAGCCCATTTAATATTGCAATTGCTTCATTCTCAAGTAAATAAAATATGTGGTTCATCTAATAATGAAAATGTATACCTATGACCAATACCATCGTTATGCTTTAGATTTGGGAATGTATCAGCTCAATAATTAGTTAGAGAGGCTCTCAATATCACTTAAATTAACACTAATTGTAGTTGAAACACCTTTTTCTTGCATAGTAATTCCAACTAGTTGATCAGCCATTTCCATGGTTAGACGATTATGTGAAATGTAAATAAACTGAGTTTTATTGGATAATTCCTGAACTAAGTTACAAAAATTTCCAGTGTTTGCATCATCAAGTGGTGCATCTACTTCATCTAATACACAAAATGGGGCTGGATTTAAATAAAATAGCGCAAATACAAAACTCATAGCAGTTAGAGCCTTCTCTCCCCCGGATAACATACTTATCCCACTATTTTTCTTACCTGGTGGCTGGGCCATAATGGTAATTCCTGAATTTAAAATATCATCACTAATTAGTTTTAACTCAGCAATTCCACCACCAAATAAAATATTAAAATAATGGCTAAAGAATTCAGATACTTTATTATAAGTGGCTTCCAGTAAAATTTTAGTTTCACCATCAATTTCAATAATAATTGCTTCAAGAGCTTCAATAGCTTGATTCAAATCAGTAATCTGATTAAGTAAATCTTGATTTCTCTGATTAGCGACTTTCAAATCTTCAATTGCTTTTAAATTTACTAGGCCTAATTGATTAATCTTATCTTCTAAATCGAGAATACAATCTTGTAACTGTGTTCCAGTTAAATCATTTTGGTTAAGCATTGCTTTTAAGTCATAGTTATTTGTATTAAATGTAGATAAACTTTCATTATGATTTTTAAGTAAAATTTCTTGTTCTTGCAATTTAAACTTATTCTCATTAATAGTTGATAATATTCTAGTTTGATTATCTTGGTTTAGTTTAAATTGTTGGTTTAATTCATTAATTTTTTGTTCTAAATTAGTAACAACTTCTTCCTCTTTCTTAATCTTTAACACCATTTGCTCAATATCTAGGCGTGCTTGATTTAAAGTATGTGTGGTTTGGTTTTTAGATAATTGTTCTAATTCATTATTATTATTGGTTTTACTAGTTTGTAAATTTTGATACTGTAAACGTTTATCGGCTAATAGATTTGTTGTATTAATAATATTTTGCCGTAATAATTCTAATTCTAAAACGGATTTATTAAGTTTATTATCTAAATTATTTAACTCACTTTTAGCGAGATTAAATTTACTTTCAAGTTTATCTTTTTCATTAATTTTAATATCAAAGTCAGCTTCTAGATTAAGTAATTTTGCCTGAGCATTTGAGATTTGTTTATTAAGATTAATTAAATCATTCTCAAGAGTGGCAATTTCTTGTTTTAATAATATCAGCTCCTGGCTAATCTTGGCTTGGTGCTGCTTGGTTTGAATATGAATTTGTTCTTCTTTAGTAAAGCGAAGATTGAGTTGATGGTGTTCTTTAAAACTTTGATTATATTCGCTTTCGAGTTTTGTGACAAATGATTGAGCATTAATATTTAATTCTAAAGTTTTGGCATAATCTAATTCAGCTTTTTTAAGTTGCTTATCTAAATTTAGAGCCTCTTGTTCCAAACTTGTGAGTTTGTTTTGATATTCTAAAACATTTAAATTATTAGAATTAGGATTAAAAATTATATAGGAATTAGTTATTAAATGTCCATCTAGAGTAACCAATTTAGATTCGGAAGTTTTGTTAACTAATTCCAAAGCATCACTTACATTATTAGCTATTTGGTATTGATTTAAAATATTATAAATATTAATAAAATCTTGATCTAAAACTTTTACATAATTAGCTAAGGATTTTTTATTAGTAATGGCGCTGTCGTTATTAGTATACCAGATGCTTAATTTACCATTAGGTTTAATATCTATAATATCATTAGAATTAACTTTAATAGAATTTAAAATTTCGCCTAATGCAGACTCTACCGCAATCTCATAATTTTGCTGTACTTCAATTCCTTGCCAAAGTGCTTTAATTTGTTTATCTTTGCCAAAGATATTTTTTAAATTTTGCTCATTTTGGGTTTTAGCTAATAACTCTTTAATCGTTGAAATTTTAGAAGATAATTCTGCAAAATTGGCTTTCAGTAAATTAACTGTGTTTAGTGCAGCCATTTTATTTTCTTGAGCTTGATGAAAATCTTGTTTTGCTCGAGTTAATTTATTTTCTAAATCTTTCACTTTTAAAGTTAAAAGATCAATTTGTTCCTTTAATTCAAAGTATTCTTGATCAAGTGCTAAAACATTATTGGATATTTCAAGTTCTAAACGATGTTTTCGAGTTAATAATGAACTGTTTTGCTGACTTTTATGACCTAAGCTATTATTTAATAGTGATAATTCATGTTTAGTTGTATTAATTTGTTCAAGGTGGTGAATATAATCGTGCTTTACTTTATTATACTCATGTTCTAGATGTGAGAAATTTTTAGTATGTTGTTGTTGGATAGTTTTTTGGTCTTCTATGTTATCCATTAAATTATTAGTTTGTCGACTAATTGTAGTTAAATTTGAACTAAGATGGGTAATTTCATCATCAAGTAGCTTAAGATTTGTTTCAATTTGTTCATTATCTTCAATTAAACGTTTAATTAATTGGCTATTATTTAATTCACGTTCTTCAAGTCGAGCTAAATTTGCACGTAATTTATTAAATTCTTCATTTAATAAGCTTAGATTTACCTCTTCCTGGGTTTTAAAATTTATTTCTTGAGTAATTAATTGTTTTGATTTATCTAATTCAATAGTAATTTTATCTAATTCTTTTTGGTTATTATGATGTTTTTGTTGAATTTTAGTGATAATATCGCAAGTTTTATCAATTTTAATTAGAAGTAGTAGAATTTTATTTTGTTGTAATTGTAAATTTAAATTTTGATGTTGTTCTGCAACTGCTGATTCTTTTTCTAAATACTCTAATTGTTTTATCAATTCGCTTTGAATATCATTTAAGCGAATAAGATTATTTTTTGTGTTGTCAAGACGGCTAACTGTATCTTTGCGCCGCTCACGATATTTAGAAACTCCGGCAGCTTCTTCTAAATACATTTTTAATTCTTCAGGTTTGGCTTCAATAATTTTTGAAATCATGCCTTGTTCGATTACAGCATAACCTCTGGTCCCAACTCCGGTTCCTAAAAATAAATCAGTGATATCTTTTTTACGTGCGGGATTATTATTGATATAGTAATTTGAATCTCCCTGGCGAGAAATTAAACGTTTAATTGATATTTCTTGATAACTATTCCATAATCCAGATAGTTCATGCTGACTATTATCAAATATAAGTTCAACAGTAGCTCGCGAGAGTGATCTATGCGAAATTGAACCACTAAAGATGACATCTTGCATTGAATCACCCCTTAATTGCTTTGCGGATGATTCACCTAATACCCAACGAATTGAATCAATAATATTTGATTTTCCACAACCATTTGGGCCAACAATACCAATTAGGTTGCCTTTTATATGAATTGTAGTAGGCTTAGCAAATGATTTAAAGCCGGATAATTTAATTTGTGATAGTTTCATAAATCAAAGCTATTATTACTAAACCTAATATTTATCATTACGATATGTTATAAAAAAATCTTATGAAATGCAAAGAATTAAATTGTAAGCTAAATTTATGCAGCATAAGAAATGCTAGATGTCCCAATATTATATCATTATCGTAATAAAGTGGTTTTGCTTTTAGATCCATATCGTTACATCCTAATTCACATTTAATATAGTTACCAGCCTACATTTTTATCTACCAAATTCATTCTCCTATAAATTTTTTACTATTTTTTGCAAATTTTCGCAAAAATTTCCTGTATCAAATTGCTAATATGTTGTGTGAATGTTCAAAAAATAGCAAAATCAGTGATACATGTAGCCGAATTTAAATTGTAGTAATTAAAGAAAACCCGTTCTTGCTTCTCTAGTTTTTGAATAATATATAATGATTTACTACAAAGGTTTTATTCGTGAGGAAATTAGTGAAAAAGCATGATCCATTAGCGCTTAAGTTTCTAATTGACGTTATGATTGCTAAAGAATTTTTAGATATTCATTTACCATTTAGAATAAAGAATATATGTGATTTAAATACATTAACTATAGAATCAGGGTCTTATATAGAAGATGATTTAAAATCGCATTATTATGATGTTGTATATTGCCTTAAATCAAAAGATGATGATAATAGTATTTATATCTATACGTTAATTGATTACCAAAATAGTGCTTCTGAATTAATGCCATTGAGGATTTTACGCTATCAACTAGCAATAATCCAAAAATATATAGATAAATATGGTAAAAATTCAGGACTACCATCAGTGATTCTCTAGTGGTTTATAATGGGATTGAATCACCTTATCCTCATTCAACCTATATAAAAGAATTAATATTACATTTACAGGAAAAAATTCCAGATTATGTGGAGACGGTTATGACTTATGCAGAAGAGTTATAAATGATCGGGCTTCAAAAGGGTCGTGAAGAAGGACGGCAAGAAATATCCAAAGAGCTTTTAAAAATGGGATAGATAATTCAATTATTGTAAAAGCTACTCATTTAACTTTAGAACAAATTGACAAGTTAAAAAAGTCATTAGGTTAATTTTACTATTTTTAGCTTAAAATGGCATATAATTATAAAAGTAATTCATGGTGCTTTACCAAACTAAATCATTTGGTTTGATAGAGGTTTATACTTAAAATTAATTAGACTAGCCATGTTTGATTCAAACACCCTAGTTATTCTAAATTCAACTACTTAAATAATAGCATAAAATTATCAGAAAACTTATTGATATTCTCAAATTTTAAGTAAGTAAATAGAGTACAATCATTACTTTAAATAAAAATCATATAAAATATATTATGAATGCAAAATTAAGTTTATCTGATAAAAAAATGTTGATTGCAACTACTATTGGTAGTGTATTTGAAGTTTTTGACTTTTTAATTTTTGTTTTTTTATCGCCAATTATTGCCAAATTATTTTTTCCAGCCAAAATTCATGGAATGGCAATCATTTTTACTTATTTAACGATTACTATTAGTTACTTATTAAGACCAGTTGGGGGATTAATTTTAGGTGACTTAGGGGATCGATATGGCAGAAAATCAGTATTTACCGCATCAATTTTATTAATGTCAATTCCATCATTTGCTATTGGTTTAATGCCAACTTTTGCGCATATCGGTTATCTGGCTACAATTTTAATGGTTATTGCAAGGATATTACATGGATTTTCTTTAGGTGGAGAAGTTCCTGGATCAATTACATATATTTCAGAAAAATTTGAAAAGAAAAATTATTTCTTTTATTGTGCTTGGCTTACTTTTGGTGCTAATTTAGGTGTAACTCTTGGTTCGCAAACCTTTAATTTAATTGAATATCTATCTAAATCAGGTATTATTAGTGAATATGCTTGGAGAATTCCTTTTTTATTTGGCGGATTACTTACTATCGTTGGATTTTATATTCGTTATTCAGTAACAGAAAGTGAGCCATTCCAAAGGCTACAGCAAACTAAACAAACAAGTAAAGCGCCCTTAATACAATTAATTAAGGAATTTAAACCCCAATTAATTTGTGGAATATTATTATCAATAATTGTATCCGTGGTAACTTCAGTATTTAATGTATTCTTACCGAACTTATTTATAAATTATTCACATTTAAGTGTAAAATTTGCATCCGATATTGGCGCGGTTGGTGCATTAAGTTTGGGGATATTTTCATTAATTATTGCTTATTTTAGTTTTAAAATTAAGCCAATTATTCTTATTCGAATTGCATTAATTGGTTTATGTATAATTTTTGGGTTAATGGTCTTAAAAATTATTGACCTTGAAGCGTTAATATTGCATAATCTATATGCGATTTATATCTTAGTTATTGTTATTTCATTATGTTTATCTGGAATAAATGGGGTATTCTTTGGAATACTAGCTAATTTATTTCCAACCCAAGTAAGATTTTCTGGTATTTCATCTTGTTATAATATAGCGTTTATATTAGGTGCAGGTCTAACCCCGCTATGGACCAGTATGATTCTACGGTTAACTGGCTCATATACGTTAATTATAGCAATTTGCTTAATTATTGCATTCATTTCTTTAATCAATACTATATTACTAAAAAAGATTACTAAAAATAATTAAAAACTAGTTAACAGTTATATCTTAAATTTTTATTAATTTAGTTAATCTATCAT
>CALFYC010000089.1 GCA_937952895.1 uncultured Neisseriaceae bacterium | reverse complement strand
TGATGATTCTGTAGTTGAAGCTAGTAGAGATCTAGGTGCTAATCGAATACAAACTTTTTGGAAAGTAACATTCCCTTTGAGTTTACCTGGAATTTTTGCTGGAAGTGGATTGGTTTTTATTCCATGTATCGGAATGTTTGTGGTGCCAGAATTGGTTGGAAATAATTGTTCATTGATGATTGGTAATTTGATTAAACAGCAGTTTTTACAAACAATGAATTGGCCATTAGGTAGTGTGACTTCAATAGTGATGACTTTATTGGTTTTATTGGTATCTTTAGTTGTTGCACTATCGGTTTCGCGATTAAAAGGGCTTAAATATGCTACAACAGAGTAAGTTATCTAAAGGAACTATTATTTTTGGGACATTCGGCTTTGTATTTTTATATATTCCATTAATTGTTCTGATTCTATATTCATTTAATGATTCACGGGTAAATGTAGGATGGGTTGGGTTTACTTGGAAATGGTATAAAACACTTTTTTCAGATAAGCAGTTAATTGATGCAGCTTTAAATTCATTATTTATTGCAGTGGTTTCAAGTATCGTTTCAACAGTTTTAGGAACTATGGCTGGAGTTGCATTACATACATATAAACCAAAATTTTTATCAATTTTAGTCTTAGTTCCAGTTGCTGCTCCTGAGATTTTAGTTGGGGTTGCGCTATTATTGTTTTTTATTCTAATCAATTTTACTTTAGGCATAGCATCAATTACATTGGCCCATATAGCGTTTTGTTTAAGCTTTGTGGCAATTTCAGTTAAAACAAGAATGTTTGGGATGGATGATAGCATTATTTCCGCAGCACGTGATCTAGGAGCTAGTCCATTTAAAGCTTTTTATTTAATTTTAATTCCAACAATATTACCTGGGATTATAGCGGGAGCATTAATGGCATTTACTTTGTCGATTGACGATTTTGTAATTACATTTTTTACAGCTGGGGTTGGTTCCTCAACTTTGCCATTAGCAATCTACTCGATGATTAAAATGGGAGTTACTCCTGAAGTTAATGCTGCATCAACGATTATTATTTTAGTAACATTAGTTATGACTACGGTTGCAAGTAAAGTATCCCCACAGTTATTTAAATAAATGGCCTTATTATGAAAAAATATTTGTTTATCTTATTTGGTTTCTGCTTAATAAATTGTGTAAGCGCAGAGAATGTATTAAATATTTATATTGGTTCTAACTATATTGCAGATAGCACAATTAAGCGTTTGGAACAAATTTGCCACTGTAGATTATCGCAAAATTATTTTAATGATAATGAAGAGATGCTTGCCAAAATGGTTGCTGGAGCTAGTGGCTATGATGTGATTGTGCCAACTAGCTATGCCGTTGAAGAGCTAATTCATATGGGTAAAATTACTAAATTAGACAAAACCAAGTTACCTAATTTGAAATATGTTGAGTCAGTCTTTTTAAACCAGGGCTATGATCCGGGTAATCAATACTCAATTCCATATGCTTATACTCCAGTATTTTTAGCCTATAATGCAGATAAAATGAAAGAGTTAGGTATTGTTCCAGATAGTTGGGCCGTCGTCTTTGAGCCTAAGTATCTAAAAAAGATGAATGGTAAAGTAACGATGTTTAGTTCTTCGCGAAATGTATTTGCTGCAGCTTTATTATACTTAGGTAAAGACCCAAATTCAACAGATATTAAAGATCTTGAAGCGGCACGAGAGTTAATTGATAAAGCTTCACCTTATTGGGCTAAATTTGATAGTGATAGTTATTATCGTGGTTTAGTTAGAGGAGATATTTGGTTATCGATGAGCTATTCAATTGATATCTACAAAACTAAACAAGATATAAAAGCTTCAAAAGCTCATGTGAATATTGCAGCAATGTTACAAAAAGAGGGTAATATGTATGAGCTAGACAATATGGTAATTCCAGTATCTGCTCCAAGTACTAATTTAGCCTATACCTTTATCAATAATGCACTTGACCCACAAAGTGAGTATGAATTATCCAGTGCAACAGGTTCTAGTGTGCCTAGTCAATTAGCCATTGACCGCTTAGATAAAGATGTAAATGGGGTTGATTGGATCTATCCTAAAAATATGAATAAAATGACAGTTTTTAAAGCATATGATCCTAAAACTAGAGTTTTGGTTAATGAAATGTGGACAGAGATTCAAATGCAATGCCATTGCTGATAATAAAATAAATTAGGGACATTATGATTAAACGTATTGATAATAGATTATTTGATCAATTAAGAAATATTAAGATTACCCGTGACTATACTGAATATGCCGAAGGGTCAATTTTAGTTGAATTTGGTGCTACTAAAGTTATCTGTAATGCCTCTGTATTAGAAAATGTGCCTAAATTTTTATTAGGTAAAAATCATGGGTGGGTGACTGCAGAATATTCAATGTTGCCACGCGCAACTCATACGCGCAATAACCGTGATTCAGTATCTGGTAAAGTAAATGCAAGAAGTCAAGAGATTTCACGCTTAATTGGCAGGTCGATGCGCTCTTGTATTGATTTAGTCCAATTGGGGAATCGACAAATTATTTTAGATTGTGATGTATTGCAGGCAGATGGGGGAACAAGAACGGCTAGTATAACTGGTGCTTTTGTTGCGCTATATGATTCAGTATCTAAATTAATTACATCAGAGTTAATTAAAACCAACCCCATTCGGAATTTTTTAGCTGCTGTTTCAGTAGGAATCTATCAAGGTGAAGTAATCGTAGACTTAAACTATGAAGAAGATAGCAAGTGTGACACAGATATGAATGTGGTTATGCTAGATAATGGTGGTATCGTTGAAATTCAAGGTACAGCTGAAAATAATAGCTTTTCTAAAGCACAATTAGATCAACTTCTAGACCTTGCACATATTAGTATTTCTCACATTATCCAGCTTCAAAAGTCAGCTTTAAATTTTACTAAATAAACAATTAAATTTCTGAGTGAGGAAATTTTATGAAAAGAATTATAAGTTATTTGTTAATACTTTTCTCGATTTCTGGCTGTGGTAATGGTAGTAGTGGTTCAACTACTAAAGATC
>CALFYC010000088.1 GCA_937952895.1 uncultured Neisseriaceae bacterium | reverse complement strand
TACGAGATCGCTGATCGTGACTGGAGTTCAGACGTGTGCTCTTCCGATCTTCATTATTCATAACTCTTTTCTATTAATTAGTTTATCACAAATCTAGTTATGCCTGTGGGCATTTGTAAATTATTATCTACAATTTGGCAGTCAGTAAAATCGCCAGATGTATTTAAATTACAGCTAACAATATAGTTGGTTTGATTTTCCTCTATAATATAGATATATCCAGAATTAAAAGTAAAATCAAATACCTCTGGAAATAAATTATTATTTTCTAATTGGCATCCTGAATTATTACCAGAAATACATTTTGAGATTACAGTTTGTTTAATGCTACTTTCATTGGTTAATTGATAAACGAAACTATTATAAACTTTATTTGTAAATGTTGCGATATTGACATTGCTAGCTGAATTACATTGATCAATATTCCCAGAACTATCTAAGTTACAGCTAGAAAACGCACTAAAGCCAAAATTAGTAACATAAAGTATTCCATTATTATATGCGATATGAGCAGGAAAATTAACATTTGCGTTATTATTATTACAGTTTGATATATTGCCCAAATTATCTATGTTGCATACCATTATGCTACCACTCATAGTTGAAATATATAGTCTATTTTCGATAGTTAATAATGCCTCAGGTTCTAATATATTAGTCACTGCGGCTTTGCAATTAAACAAATCGCCACCACTAATTTGACAGGATGTGATTTGATTTTTATTAAATTCACTTATATACATAAGATTATTAGATTGATTATTTGAACTTACATTTGATTCATTAGAGTTAGCCAAAGATAATTCATTTATGTTATTATTTAATGAGATTGGTTTGTTATTTTCTAGAATTCCACCAATTAAATTATAGTTTCCTTGGTTTTGAAGATTTGTTGAATTATATTGTGCTATATCATGAATATCGTGGGTAGCAATCTGGGTGTTTTTTTTAAGTGCATGTTTAAAATGGTCATCTTGAAATTCTTGATTAATATTTTGATTTATTCTATAGCTCTCAGCATCAATTTTAGATAAGTGTGTCTTAGTTATGCTTTTAGATTTCTGAATATTAGATAATTCATTTCTAATCATTATTTGATTAGATTGGTATTGTGGTAAGATATTAAATTTTCCAATTATTAAAGCGAAACTAGTAGTTAGGCCTATAAAAAGCAGAAATTTATATTTGTTTTTCATATACTAATTCAAAACTATTTCTATTTATGGGATTTATTCGTTATCACATCTAAGCACAAATGATATACCTTTTGAAAAGGCACATGGTGCAATTTTTAAAGTATTTAATTTTATAAATCAATAAAAAAGGACTGCAGAGAAAATTTTATCAAATCATTATTCAGCAGCTACATAATTATCGCATATTTTTGTTATTAATTTATAGAAATGATAGTTATTTTTGAGGTCTAAACTAATTAAAATTACCTAAATATAAGAAATAGTAATTTTAAAAATGCTTGCTAGTTTTTTATAAAATTCAGAGAGTCCCAGATATATAGAGTTTAGATATGTTAAAATCGAGAGTTTCAAATGGTTATTTTGATTGTTATTTATGAAATTATTCTTTAAATGTGTTATCTGTGCTTTGCTATTTGCTTGTAGTTATCCAAGTATAGCTCAAGGTGCTATAGATCTATCAGAAAGTAATACATCTTCATTGGATAGTCTTGCTAATACTCCACGAGCTTTCCCCAGTTGCAATAAATATGATAATGCATGGCAAGCCAAATTAGGTCCTGATACAGTTAAATTAGAATCAGCAAAATCTGGATCTTTAATTCTTGAAGCAAATCAAATAACAGGCCAAGCAAATGGTGAACATTATGCTGAAGGTAATGTTATTGGTTATAAAGATGATAAAACGATGGTTGCCGATTGGCTTGAATATGATCAAAAGAAATCTCATGTAACTGGAGGTGATCATATTGTTCTTACTCGTCAATATGATGTGATTACTGGAAAATGGGTTGATTACTATATGAATTTGGATCAAGGCGAAGTTAAACAAGCTTCAGCATTTTATGGCAAAACAAATATGTATTCAACTGGAGAACAGATTAATATCTATGATAAAAAGCATTTCCAGATTGAGAGTGGATATTTAACTACTTGTGATCCTAAAAATCCTGAGTGGCATATTAAAGCTAAGGAAATGAATTTCGATTATCAAAATAGTGAAGGAAATGCTAGAAACACAGTTTTTTATGTTGAGTCGACTCCAGTATTTGCTTTTCCATATTTAAGATTTCCATTAGGGCAGCGTAAATCAGGATTTTTAGTGCCTGAAGTCGGTGGTACAAGTAATGTGGGGATAATGCTTGGGACCCCATATTATTGGAATATGGCACCAAATTATGATATGACAATCGAACCTAGAATTTATAGTAAATCTGGTTTTATGGTGACCGATCAATTTAGATATATGACTAATACTGGTGGTGGGGAGATTTATACTGAGCAAATGCCCAATGATTGGCAAAATAACCAAAGTAGATATTATTGGCATTTATTAGATCAGCACAACTTAATGGATGATGTAAATGTTGGTTATAGTTACAATAAAGTATCCGATAGTAATTACTTTGTTGATTTTGGAAATTTTTATTCAACGGTGGATAACATTAATCTGGCAAGTTCGGTTTATGCTAACTATACTCCCAATTGGGGGCTACTTGGAATCAAGGTTCAGGATTACCAGGTACTATCTCCAACGGGACAACCTCAAACTTCTCCAATTTATGGTATGACGCCGCAGGTTAATTTTAACGTTAATCCGATAAAGTTGGGGGCTAGTCCATTCCAGGTAAATTTACTTAGTCAATATACTGATTTTACAAGTGGATTATTACAAACCGGACAAAGAGCTATGATATATCCAAGTTTAACTATGCCATTACAAAATGTTTGGGGTTATGTTAAACCTAAATTTGGCTACAGTTATACTAATTATCAGTTAGAGCCATTTCAAAGCACAGGTAGTCCATATAGTGTGGTAAATCGCCAAATCCCAATTACTTCACTTGATACAGGAATGGTATTTGAACGACCAATTGAATTACATGATAATAGTTATTCACAAACTTTAGAGCCAAGACTTTACTATTTATATATTCCAGAAGTTGATCAAGCACAAATTCCAATTTTTGATACAGCTCCAGCAAGCTACAATATTGCTCAATTATTTAGTGAAAATAGATTTGCAGGGTACGATAGAATTAATATGGCTAATGATTTAACTGGAGGTCTTACTACAAGATTAATTAATGATGATACTGGAGTTGAGGTGGCTAATTATGGTGTTGGGTATAGGTATTATATTACCCCTGAGGATAATATGGCATATGGTAGTTATACGCAATTTCAACAACTATATCTTCCAGAACCAAACCTAATTGGCGAATTTGGTAATAATTGGGGTCGTGGGGTTACAAGTAATGCATCAATTCAATATACTACAGTGTACCAACAAATTGATGCTTATTCATTGCAGCTACGTTATAATCCAGAGTCATACAAAGTATTAAATGCTAGATATTCTTACCAATTCAACCAGCCACTTTTATATTATTCTTATATTCCAGGACAGCAGTTTACTGCAGCTCAATATGAAAATCAGTATGCCCTTGATTTATCTGGTCAATGGCCAATTTATACTAATCGTTGGTTAGCCGATGGGAGAGTAAACTATGATTTTACAAAAGGGCAGCTACTTAATTTACTAACTGGTTTAGAATATAATGGTGGTTGTTGGTCGATAAGTGCGATATATGAAAATTATATTACTAATGTAACCCAAACTACCAATGCTTATTTCTTTCAAATAAGTTTAACTGGTGTTGCAAATATTGGATCTGATCCAACTAATGATTTACGGATGAATATTCCTGGGTATGCTCCAATAACTAATATTCATTAATTGAGGTGAAATGTGCGAAAAATTTTATGGTTAAGTTTAGGTATAAGTTGCTTGATGAGTAATATTTATGCTGATGAATCAATGTCAGTTAATGTGGCATCTCCAAATACTATGGCTAATTCAATTCATCCAATTAATAAAATAGTTGCATTTGTTAATAAAGATGTAATTACATCAAATCAAGTTAATGGGCAAATTATACAAATAATGAATAATTTTAAGCAATCAGGAACATCCCCTCCCAGTATGGAAGATGTCAGAGCTAAAGTAATTGAACAGTTAATTATGCAACAAATACAGTTGGATTTAGCTAATAAAAGTGGCATTAAGGTAACTGATATAGAAGTTAATGATGCTATAGATGGAATGCTTAAAGCTCAAAAAATTGATTTACCTAAATTAAAGCAGGTTGCAGCTAAGGATGGATTAACTTATGAGAATTTTAGACAACAGATTAAAAATCAATTAACTATTGATAAGCTAAAGCAGCGCGAAGTTGATGCTAGGATTGTAGTTAATGATGATGATGTCAATCGAGTATTAAATAGTGAAGCATATAAGAATAAAATTGATTATGATCTATCCGATATAATAATTAGTATTCCAGAGCAAGCTTCAGCATCAGTGTTAGAGCAAAAAGAAGAATTAGCGAATAGGGCATATAATGACCTTCAATCTGGAAAAAGTTTTTCAGAAATGGCAATCAAATACTCTAATGCGCCAAATGCATTAACTGGTGGTGCTCTAGGCTGGAAAAGTAGCGCTACTTTACCATCTGTGATTGTGGATCAATTACAAGAATTACAAGTTGGGCAATTTACAAAGGTAATCAAACTACCGGTAGGTTTTTTTATATTTAAAATTAATGATATGAAAAAGCATGGAATTCCCCAAATTGTAAAACAATACCATGTAAGGCATATTTTAATTAAGGTAAATGAATTAACTAGTGATGATGAGGCACATGAGAAAATTATAGAAATAAAAAATGTTCTTGATGAAGATATGAATAATCCAACTAAATTAAATCAAGATTTTATTGCTGAAGCTAAACGTTATTCAGATGATACAAGTAGCATAAATGGTGGTGACATTGGTTGGATTAGCAAAGGTGATACAGTTCCGGCTTTCGAACAGGCTGTAATAACAACACCAATAGGCAAGGTTAGCGATCCAATTCATACCCCATTTGGATGGCATATACTACAGGTTTTAGGTGCCAGAGACTCAAATTTAACGAATGATCGAGAAAAGTCAGAAATTCGACAGGAGATTCATGAGAATAAAGCGAATATGCTATATACGCAATGGTTACGTAGTATTCGTGAAATGTCGTATGTGAAAATGAATGATAATTAATTATGAATAATAGATTAATTTTGGTTACATCAGGAGAGCCAAGTGGGATTGGGCCAGATATTTGTTTAGATTTGGCGAATATTTCTTTTAGTTTAGATGTTTTAATTGTAGTGATTGGTTCAATTAAACTTTTGAAATTAAGGGCCAAATTATTAAAGAAAAAAGTAAAATTAATTAATTTTAATGAAGAAAATGTTTCCTCCTACAATAATATTATTGGAGAGTTGCTTGTATTAGATATTAAATGTAATGATCTAGATTGTATTAGTCAACTAAAATTAGCCAATGCATCATATGTGATTCAAATGCTTGATAAAGCGATTGATTTATGTAAAAAAGGCTTAAGTAATAAAATTGTAACAGCACCTATTCACAAAGGGATTATTAATCAATCAGGTTTAACTTTTTCTGGACATACTGAGTATTTTGCAGAAAAGTTTGGCACTCCTCATGTAGTTATGATGCTTGGTAATAAATTTATGAAGGTGGCACTTTTAACGATACATATACCGTTAAGCATGGTGCCTAAATATGTGAATGAGGCTAATTTAAATCAGGTTTTAGAAATAATAGTTAAGTTTTTTAAAATACATCTTAATATTCAAAATCCTAAAATAGCTGTGTGTGGATTAAATCCACATGCTGGAGAGGGGGGGTATTTGGGGTATGAAGAAGTTGAAGTAATTAATCCGGTAATTGAAAAGTGGCAGGATAATGGGTTTAATGTTACAGGTAGTTATTCTGCGGATACTATTTATAATAATTCTGATAAATTTGATGTGATTTTAGCAATGTATCATGATCAAGGCTTACCAGTTTTAAAATATTCAGATTTTGAACATGGGGTTAATGTTACTTTAGGTTTGCCAATAATCAGAACTTCGGTTGATCATGGTACAGCATTGGATTTAGCTGGGACTGGATTAGCCAAAAGTAATAGTTTAATTAGTGCAATACAATTTGCAATTTTCTGTAATCAGGGGTAGTAAAATGAACAAAAATGCAATTTATGCTCAATCTGGTGGAGTGACAGCTGTAATTAATGCTTCAGCATGTGGAGTAATTAATGCATGGCGTGAGAATGTTGGGAATAATGGTAAATTATATGCAGCAGAAAATGGTATCTTAGGTGTATTAAAGGAAGAAATAATCGATACTGATTCTGAAAGTGATGAAGATATTCAGTTATTACGTCAAACTCCAGGTGGTGCATTTGGTTCATGCCGTTATAAATTAAAAACTTTACAACAAAGTCGTGCAGAATATGAACGTTTAATTGAAGTATTCAAAGCTCATGAGATTGGCTATTTTTTCTATAATGGTGGAAATGATTCTGCAGATACTTGTTTAAAAGTATCCCAAATTGCAGAAGAATTAGGTTATCCAATCAGGGCTATTCATATACCTAAAACTATTGATAATGATCTGGTTATTACAGATAGTTGTCCAGGTTTTGGTTCAGTTGCAAAATATGTGGCAACTTCAATTAAGGAAGCTGGTTTTGATTTGGCATCAATGTATGCAAGTTCAACCAAGGTTTTTATTTTAGAAGTAATGGGTAGACACGCCGGATGGATTGCTGCAAGTGCAGGTATTGCTTCAACTGACCGATCACTTCCACCACATATAATTTTATTTCCGGAAATCACTTTTAATCAAGAAAAATTTTTGGCCAAAGTTGCTAGTTGTATAAAAGATTTTGGCTATTGTGTAATTGTTGCATCTGAGGGAATAAAAAAAGCAGATGGATCATTAGTTACCGCTTCCGATTCGAAGGATGCTTTTGGTCACCAGCAATTAGGTGGAGTGGGGAATTTTCTGTCTAATTTAGTTACAAATGAATTAAAATTGAAATGCCATTATGCTATTGCTGACTATTTACAACGTTCAGCTCGTCATATTGCATCTAGAACTGATATTGAGCAGGCTTATTTTGTTGGTTATACCGGAGTTAAGCTTGCTTTAATAGGGCATAATGCTATTATGCCCTATATTAAAAGAGTTTCTGATTCGCCTTATTTGTGGGAAGTTGATTATACGAGTCTGACTGAAGTTGCGAATAAAGAAAAATTTATGCCACGTGACTATATTGATGAAGAGGGATTTCATATTACTAATTTATGCCGTAATTATATAAATCCATTAATAATGGGAGAAGATTACCCCAACTATCAAGATGGATTACCTAATTATGTGAAGCTTAAAAATATTAAAATTGGTAAAAAATTAGCTGTTTGGTAGAGAATGGTGTAAAATTATATATGAAAAAAAATATAACTCTAGGTATAACTGGTGCTTCAGGTATTCCGATTGCTTTTAAATTGCTAGAGCAATTACTTATAAATGATTGTCGAGTAAATTTAGTAATTACTAATGCTGGGATTATGACAATTAAGCAAGAAACAACAATTAGTTTAGCTGTTAATCCTAATACAATTAAGGAAACATTAATTGAAAAATTGGGTTTAGTAAATGTTAAAAATTTTTTTGTTTATGGTAATAATGATTGGTTTTCACCATTAGCTTCTGGTTCAAGTGTTAGTGACGCAATGGTGGTTTGTCCATGTTCCATGTCAACGCTAGGTAAAATAGCTAACGGTATTGGTGATGATTTACTAGTTAGAGCATGTGATGTAATTTTAAAAGAGCGCAAAAATTTAGTGATAGTTCCGCGTGAAACTCCATTATCGGCGATTCACTTAGAAAATATGTTAAATTTGGCAAAGATTGGAGTATCTATATTACCTCCAGAACCTGCTTTTTATTTACACCCTAAAACGGTTGAGGAAATAATTGGTTATATTGTAAGTAGAATATTAGATCAATTAAAAATTGATAATGATTTAATTTCCAGATGGTCAATGAATAAGTAATATAAATTTTAATGAGGTATAAGGAATGAGTGATTTATTAAACGAGATTAAAGCTCAGATTAATAGTAGTAAAGTTGTATTATATATGAAAGGAAGCCCCAAGTTTCCAATGTGTGGTTTCTCTGGTCGAGCAGTTAAGATTTTGTCTTTATGTGGAGTTACTGATTTTTTAGCAATAAATGTTTTAGAAAATGATCAAATTAGACAAGGAATCAAAGAGTTTTCTAATTGGCCAACAATTCCACAATTATATATAAATGGCGAATTAATTGGTGGTTCAGATATTATGGCTGAAATGTATGAAGCTGGTGAATTACAGAATTTATTATCTATGTAATAACGATAGTAAAATATTTTAAATTACATATTCTATAGGGTTATTGTTTTATGAAAGTCTTATCTACCAATATATATGTTGGACCTAACATTTATGCAAATTTTCCGGTGATTCGTCAAGTAATTGATATCGGTATTCTTGAAAATTGGCCATCAGTCAAGATCGGTAAACAATTTATTGATGGTTTACTTGAAAAAATACCTAGTTTAAAAGAACATGGGTGTTCTTATCGTGAGCCTGGAGGTTTTGTTCGTAGATTGACTGAAAATGAAGGAACCTGGATGGGACATATTTGGGAACATGTAGTATTAGAATTACAAAATATTGCGGGTAGTAATGTATCATTTGGTAAGACTCGTTCAACCAAAACTACTGGTCAATATAATATGATTTATGAATATAAGCAAAGTGATGTAGGGGTAAAAGCTTCAGAGCTTGCTCAAAATTTATTATTATCTTTATTGCCTAAAGAGTTACAAGATAGTTTGGGACTTGCTTTAAATGGTTTTGATTTTGAAAATGAAAAAGTAAACTTTATTCGCTTTGCACAAGATAAAGAGTTTGGTCCTAGTACTGCTTCACTAGTTAATGCAGCTAAGAAAATTAATATTCCTTACATCCGCTTAGATGATCATTCACTAGTACAGTTTGGTTATGGTAAATATCAAAAAAGAATTCGTGCAACAATTACGAGTGAAACTAAACATATTGCGGTTGAGTTATCCTGCGATAAAGAAGCAACAAATCAATTGCTGGAATCATTAGGTTCACCAGTTCCTAAGCAAATTACAGTGCGTTCACCAGAAGATGCAGTATTAGCTGCACATAAATTAGGTTATCCAGTTGTGGTTAAGCCCTTAGATGGTAATCATGGACGTGGAATTTCAATTAATTTGACTAAAGATGATCAAGTTCGAATTGGTTATGAATATGCTCGTGAGCATG
This sequence comes from uncultured Neisseriaceae bacterium, assembly GCA_937952895.1. Lineage (GTDB taxonomy): Bacteria > Pseudomonadota > Gammaproteobacteria > Burkholderiales > UBA11063 > Aquella. The sequence continues at coordinate 2,276 of CALFYC010000088.1, read as the reverse complement.
CAAGAACTATTATTGTTGAGCGTTATATTACTGGAGAAGATCATCGGATGCTCGTAATCAACGGTAAACTTGTTGCTGTGGCAAAACGAATTCCGGGTCATGTGGTGGGAGACGGTAAACATAATATCAAAGAATTAGTTGATTTAGTTAATCAAGATCCAAGACGTGGTGTTGGGCATGAGAAGTCTTTGACTAATTTGTTAATTGATACACAAGCTGAAACTTTAATGGAAAAAAGTGGTTTTACTGTTGAAACGGTTTTACCAAAAGGTGAAATATTTTACTTACGCTCTACAGCTAATTTATCAACTGGTGGAACAGCAATTGATATGACTGATGTAGTTCATCCAGATAATCGTGATATGGCAGAACGTGCAGTTAGGGCTATTGGGCTTGATGTTGGTGGCGTTGATTTTATTACGCCTGACATTACATCCTCTTATCATGATGTTGGGGGTGCTATTGTTGAAGTGAATGCGGCTCCTGGATTTAGAATGCATGTGGCACCAAGTGAAGGAAAGCCTCGTGATGTAGCTAAATGTGTTATGGATATGCTATTTCCTGAACCAGAAAAAGCTCATGTGCCAATAGTGTCAATTACTGGTACCAACGGAAAAACAACAACATCTAGAATGGTTGCTCATATGTGGAAAAATGCAGGGAAACAAGTTGGACTTACAACAACAGATGGCATTTATATAAATGGAAGGTTAACTGTATCAGGTGATACTACCGGGCCTAAATCAGCTAAAGTTGTGCTTAAGGATCCAACAGTAGAAGTTGCTGTATTTGAAACCGCTCGCGGTGGACTTTTAAGAAGTGGTATGGGTTATGCTTATTGCGATGTCGGGGCATGTATTAATGTTACACGTGATCATATGGGCTTACGTGGAGTAGATACGCTAAATGATTTAGCTAGAGTTAAACGTGTAGTAATTGAATCGGCTAAACATACAGCAGTCTTAAATGCAGATGATACATATTGTTTAAAAATGGCTGGATATACTAAGGCATCTAATATATTTTATGTAACAATGAATCCAGAGCATGATCTTGTACGTGAACATATTAGATCTGGTGGAAAAGCGATTACTTTAGAAAGTGGAATTAATGGCGCGATGATCACGGTTTTTGATAATAATGTTCATATTCCAATTCTTTGGACTCATTTGATTCCTGCTACTCTTGAAGGTAAGGCTGTACATAATGTGCAAAATGCAATGTTTGCAATTGCAATTTGTTACAGCATGGGCATGCAATTGGATGATATACGTTCAGGATTAATGACATTTACTACCAATTACTTCCAAACTCCTGGTCGGTTAAATGTTTTTGAAGAACATCCATTTAAAGTAATTCTAGATTATGCACATAATATTGCTGCCATGGAAATGTTGGGAGAGCTAGTGACTCGCATGGAAGTGCAGGGCGAACGGATTTGTGTCATTGCATCTCCTGGTGATCGACAAAATGAGGATATTATAGAATTTGCAAGAACTGCTGGCAAATATTTTGATAAATTTATTTGTCGAGAAGATGATGAGTTACGTGGACGTAAAAGTGGAGAAGTTCCAGAATTGATAAAACAAGGGTTATTAAAAGCTAAGGTTGATCCAAATAAAATAATAACGGTTTTATCTGAAGTAGAGAGTATTGAATATGGTTTAACTATTGCTAAACCACACGATTTATTAGTTATTCTTGCTGATGATGTTAAGCGTTGTTGGAAACAGATTACTAAATTTAATAGTGAAAATAAGACTGTAGATAAAAAAATTGAAACTAAGAAGCATCAAATAACAATCAAACCTACGTTGTCTAAAGAAATAAGTGCTCTTCTGAGTGCCGGTGTGGTTATTGATGAGCGTGGAGCTAGGGTGGTTTCTACTGATGAAGAAATTTCGGATTAATCTTTAATTTTATGGTATTTATTTGTGTCATCAATACGTGTAACTAGGCTCTTAGGGGCAAATATTTTTTTAGAAACAACTGGTGCCTTAATTAATGTTCCAGTCACTAATGATCAAGAGAATTTTACTTTGCTATTTTTATCTGAAGCAAGAAAAATTCTTGATTTAATTAATTGGCAAGATCATACTATTACCCATCGCATCTATAGTAATGGTATTTGTTTTGCTCTTACAGCACCAATTGATCTAACTATGATTGCTTGTGATGTATTAGAGATAATTTGGGATTTGGTAAATCCAGCGAATACATCAAATCAACCAATTAGTGGTTTAGAAATCAAAGATGCTTTAATTAAAAAAATTGAA
>CALFYC010000087.1 GCA_937952895.1 uncultured Neisseriaceae bacterium | reverse complement strand
TGCTTGTATTGGTGTTGGCAGTAATGGACGACCAAATTTTGGTTTCCTTATTAGCAAGTTAAAACTTCGTCAATCGTTATTTGACCGTTATATTCGTGCTGTACATGGTATGTTGTATAGCAATGACGCTATGAATATGTCGTTGTCTTCAGTGTTATTGAAGCCTCGTATTTATGGTATTAATGCTAAGCAAATGACTGATATTCACATTCCACCAAATGTGATTGTTATGTTAGATGATGAGAAGTATTGGCGCTTTGTTGAGGTGGCAAATAATATTCGTGATAACGAAGGTAAGCTTATCGAGAATGTTTCATCTGAAGAAAAAGCCAAAGCTTATTGTCATGGACTGTTAAGCACTTTAGTAAAAGATGATTCTGATGTCCCTTATGCAATTATTGCTCGTAATCCTTATCTGTGGCAAACAGGTATGGATGTAGTGCAAGTGTGGGATAAAGATCGTTTTGCAGCTCACCTATTAGAGCATCATAACATTGTGATGGAAGACTATTTGTCTGTTCATCATAATCGTAATGTGATTCTGATTTCTACAATGAGCTGTACTAAAATGCATGCCGATAATGATGGCGATTTAATGCCAGCATTTTGTTTAAATAAAGAAGGTCAAGCATTGTTGCGTGAATTTAAACATGAAAATGTGGATATTCATGAAGCTGCTTGGACTTTGGATTTTTACAAAGGCGAATTTGATACGAATGCCAAACTTGACCAACCGCATGTTTATAAGTTATTTGAGACTCAGGTAACTTATGATTCAGTAAACAAAAAAACGTATGCTGAATTCTTAAACAACGCTAGTATTGCTAAAAACAATATTGGTAGTGCGACCAATGATATTTGGACGTTAAGTGCTGTTATGGAGTTGTATAAAGCTTTGCTTGATGATGACAATTTGTACAGTACTTATTTAGCTACTTATCATAGCAAAATTAAAACTGCACCACGTTCATTGTCAAAAGCTGAAATGAAAAAGATTGGTTATCTCTATACGCGTCTTGTTGAAGATAAAGTTATTAATGCTATTAAGCATATGGAAGGTGGTTCTTCATCCTTCGATATTTACTTCTTGGCTAATATGACCAAAAACGATCAAAATGCTGAAAAGGTGGCTAATAGCTTAATTGCAGCTCCGTTTAATATGGATGCTAAGCTTGTTGGCATTTTAATGGATATCGTTCGTTGGGCTAATACTTCTGGTGTCTTAAAAGCCATCAAAGGGTTTATTAGCAAATATAACAAAGGTGCTATCAAAGAGGAAACTCCTTATGATGCCTTAATTCAAAAATACACTTATGTTGGCTCTTTAGTAGAACCGATGTTTAAATGTGTTAATGAAATTGCAGCTATTAGAGCTACTGGATGGTCGTATGTTTATGCTAATTATCAACCCTGGTCTTCGTTTGCTCCAGTGGAAGTGAAAAGCCTTGGCTTTGATGATGATATCGAAGCCCTGTTTAAAGAAATGTTAATGAAAGCGTAAGGATTAGGCTTCATTGTTAGTTAATGCTAATGATGAAGCTCTTTCGTATGGGATCATTAATGAAATGCGTTTGATTAGACTAGGAAATTTTTATGTGTGTAGCCACTTATGTTTCAATTCGACAGACAATTCGTCGTCGCCCTGTTGCAAATACAAAAGATAGAAATCATCTTTGTATGGTAGCAGTATTGCCAACTTCAGCAGATGCAGTTCACTTTTATCGCAGTAAAGTAAAAAAATCTTTATTGGCAGCTAAGCAATACCAGCGGCATTTGGAATTCATAAAACTTTAATAACCATAGGGGTTATTAAGCCCCTTAAAAAGGAAAACAATGAGAATTGAAAATAATCATGCTCGCAATCAGTGTCACCCAGAGACTTGTTCCTGTGCTGATTGGGCATTAGTAGATGACAACGACAATGTTATCACCAGAAATGATGACTTAGAATATTTAGAAGACTTAATGAAGAAAAAGAAAAAGGAACAACAATGAATGACAAAACACAATATTTACACATTTTTAATGGCAATCGCACTTTGCGAATTAGCTGTCGTGTTAAATATAAAGATATCTTATTTGATATTGATCCAAAGATAAGAATCTCATCTATTGCAACAGTTAATATACATCACCAATATGTGACAATGGAAAATGGTAATCTTGTTGGTTTTAACAATATTCTTGAAGTTGTAAATCCATAATAATAGGTATTTAAAGATGTATGAGAATGATGTTGAACATGATATTAAGGTTACTAAGATTGGTAAAGGATGGAATATACGTTGCTTCAGAAATGGAGTAATTGTAGAAGAAATTCGAGTTCATTCTAGACTTAATATTGGCGTAGCTATTAAACAAACTCTCAGATGGGAAGATAAGATGGGGGCTATATCTCGAATGGCAATGTATTCAAGAAAACGCTTAAATAGAAAACCACATCAGGGGTACGACAAACCGTGGCGCAAAATCAAATAGAAATGTCACAAGCTACTATAGATATATTAGCTAGATTGCGCATTGAAGCTCAACGTTTTCAAAATGCTGGTAACAAAAAACCACTTGGTATTTATTTGGGACAGTATGAGTATAATCATTTAAGTGATTATATTATTGCTAAAAATATTAATAATGTTGATGCACCAAAACGTTATTTTATTGGATTAGAAGTATTCAAACTTGAAGCTTCTAGGCATTTAAGGATTGTATAATGATTTTATTTTGTATAGGATTTGGCACTCAAAATTTATACTTCTATGAACAACCGCAATATATTCCTGAAAGGCTAATTATGAAGGAAGACGATAGCCAAAGCCATTGTTATTGGAATCAACAAAATAAACGTGGTAAGCGTAAATTTAAAAAGTTTGGCTCTAAATAAATGGACACTTCAGAAAATCCAGAACATTACCCAAACTTCGCAGTTTCAACTCAAGACGTATTAGACGAGCTTAATGCTTATTTGGATTACCGTAGAAAAGCCTACGCCAATGTTGTCTTATACGAAATTCATAAACAACGTTATGCCATGTATTTTACAAATGGCTTAATACTCATCCATAAGGATTATCTGCAATGTCCCTCGAACTAGGTTGCGTTTCAATTTTGGGCGTTATCATATTAACAGCTGTTATTTTAGGTATTTGGCTTATACCAAGTCGCAAAGCAGCACCACCAAAGCCATCACCAGTTATTGTTACCAAGCCTGACGATCAAATAATGCTTGATGGTTTAACTGTAAATACAATTCATATGGTCAAAGAACCTCTGAATGTTGGTTATCCAGCACCAGTTGTACGTGCACCAGTTTATCATTCACCAGCTCATGTAGAGCGTGTAAATCGCCCTATTGATTTTGATGATACTTCATTATTGTTAGCTAGTGAATTAGCTTCAATGGACAAATATGATGTTCTCGATATCAAAAAGCCAGATGAAATACAATGGTGTGTACAACCAGCAGTTCCAACTTATAATGTTGAAGCTCCTGCGGTATGCGCTCCTCCTGCAGTTGTATATTGTGCTCCAGCAATTGAAGAAACTAAATATCATAGTACACCAAGTTATGACTATGGTAGCCATAATAGCTGTAGTGGTCATTCCAGCTCTTCATCTGATTCAAGCAGTTCAAGTTCTTCATCCTCTTCTTATGGTGATTAAAATGGCAGTTAACGAACACTTTGAAGCTTTTTGGCAAGAAGTACTTGATGTTACAAATGTGCATGATACGATTGTATTAGGTGACTTTGATAAGGCAGAAGCATTGGCTCATTGGACTGATGGTGTTCGTGACCCATATAGTATTTACTTAACTTTGGCGCATTGATTATGGATATTCATTGGACAGAAGCAGAAGAATTAGCTTCTAAGCTTTGTGGCTTGGGCGACGATTACGAAAGTGACCAAGTTGAACAAGCTCTTTTTGAAAAATATGAAATTAGCTTTGAAAAGTTTAATGAGCTAATTGAAGATTTAGTACCACTATGTGAGGTTGGCGTTAGTCCACTTACAGACCAAAAATATCGCGGCTTTGCAGACATAGAGCAACAGTGTTGGATTGTAAAAGTAGATGCTTAATATTGAAGATTTAGTGGGAATACATTCATTAAAACCACTAGTTCCAATCAATAAATTTCCAATCGTTATTGATAATTTTTTAACCTTTGATAAATATCAAGAGTTAATTAATTTTGTATTCAATAGCGATTGGCAGTTTGGTTGGCGAACAAGTAATAACGTAGACCAATTTATTTTTAATTCTAATTATGTAAAAGTACCCAAAGACAATTTGGAAAATATTGAAGACAAGTTAGAACAGCCACTTCTAAAAGAGATTTGGTTGATAGTTAAAGAACGTCTTGGTTTAAAAGAATTAGTAAGATGTTATGCAAATTTAACTATGCTTGGTGTAGATGCTTATCCACATATTGATAGCAATACTGAAGATTACATTAGTGTAGTTATTTATATTGCTGATAATTGGAATGTTAATTTTGGTGGTGCAACAGCATTATTTTTTTAATGGTGAAATTGTAAAAGCAGTTACTCCATTACCAAATAGATTATTTGCATTTTATGGGAATCAAGTTCATGCAGCTTTACCAATTACTAAATTGTGTAATAAGCCACGTATGACTTTAATGTTTAAGGCAAGGATATGACAAAAGAAGACTTCATGGCAAAGCAGTCAACACTTAATGGCAAATATGTTCAAATATTATCAAAATATTTTATTAATTCAATTAATCGTGAATTATTAAATATTAATCATCTTGCTACATTTTATGATATTGATATTCATTGTAGTTCAGTGGACTATATAAATGACATATATAGAAGCTTTAATACCAAAATGCAAAATGACATCATATTAGAATTAAGAAGACATTATGATTTAAAAGGTTGGACTTGTAATTTTACAGTGTTAAGAGATTCTGATTCAGATCGTCGATGGATGGTTTGTCATGCAAGATTTACAATATGATTCATCGCACTATTAGACATGGCAAGAAATTGCCAAAAGGTGCATCTCGTTGGGATAGCGGTTATATACAGCCAACTGGAAAATGGGAAAAGCGTCTTGCTAGCAAAAAAGTAAGACGTAGTAAAGAAGTTGCAAATGGAAATGCACACAAAAAGACTTGGGGTCCATTTGAATGGAGTTAAGTAATGTTTGTTAATAATTATAGAGATAAATACATACAGTGTTATTGTACTGGAGCTTGTAGAAGTAGTGGAATATGTCCAAATGCAATGAGCATAAGTCCATACAAAAATTGTATGTCACCAGGACATAATGCACCAACGCACTTATATGTTCCACCTGGAAAAATATACATTCACACATGTCCATTGTGTAAAAATAAAACAGAAATAATCTCACCAAACATAACGTGTTGAGTGATAAAAGGAAAACAAAAATGCAATTAATATTGCCAATGCTATTTGTTCTATTTGTAGGACTAAAATTAATGGGTTACATAGCCTGGTCATGGATATGGGTAACTGCACCATTATGGGGTGCAATTATAATGACATGTATATTAGGATATTATGCCAAGCAAACTTTGATAAAAATAATGTTACATGATTTTAAACATCCCGTTGTAAATGCGAGATGGAAATGATATTAAATCATTTATTAAAGCAATTAAATGAACTTGATGAAAAGTATCATCAAGCAAGAGTTTATGTTGAAGCAGATCATGGTCAAATACCAGAAAGTGCTACAAAAGCAGTACTTTTTTTAGTAGATAAAGAAGATTACTATTTACATGATGACATAGATAAATATGCAGTAGAAGATTTAAATGAAGACCAAATTAACAATCTTTTAGAAGATGGTTTTCAATATGTTGTGGTGATTAGATGACAAGTTATGTAATCTCAGATACGCATTTTGGTCATGCTAATGTTATTAAATTTGATAATCGTCCATTTGCAGATGTAACTGCAATGAATGAAGCAATGGTTGCAAATTGGAATAATACAGTTAAGTCTACAGACACTATTTATCATTTGCGGTGATTTTGCTTTTATGCAAGATACTCAAGTTATTAATTTACTTAGCAGACTTAATGGAAATAAAATCTATTTATTTGGTAATCATGACAAAGTTATGCATAGACCAGATGTAAAAAGATTCTTTTCTAGTATGCATTATTATTTAGAAGTAAAACATAACGATGAATTGTTTTGTATGATGCATTATCCAATAGGTGAGTGGAATAAAGCTCATCATGGCTCGTATCATATTCATGGCCATTGTCATGGCACTTATAAAGCTCCTAATCCTTGTAGAATAATGGATGTTGGTGCTCCGTGTATCAATTATACTCCAATAAGCTTGGATGATATTGTTATTAAACTCAAAGATCAGCCTTTGCTAAAGCATGGCACAAGATAGGTGAAGCATTATGTTACATTGTCGTTTAGACCGTCATAGCAAAGCAGTTGCTTTAGGTATTAGTTTGTTTGGCGAAGAACACAAAGCTGGTGTTCTTGGAATTGTTAACTACGTTCAATTGAGCAGTACCGAACATCCAAGCCTTGTTGTTTATCATGACTTCAATCATTTGGTAGCAGTTGCATTACGTGCAGATTCTTTTGCTATTTCAATGAAGTTGTCTACAAAAGAACGTCAAACTCTTTTCTTAGCAGCTATGTTTCATGACATTTTGCACTCATATGGCAATGCAGTAGATATTATTAATATCACAACTGCAATGTACGAGATTCAAGAAGTTTGCAGAATGAATTTGTATCCATTTATTGCACATATTGATGTTGAGCAAATCTCTCATGCAATTATGTGTACAATCTTCCCATTCAAAATTCGTCCAACTAACGATATTGAATGCTGTTTACGTGATGCAGATTTATGTATGTCTCTTGAAGAAGATGCAGATATGTTTGCACTTGGATTGCAAAATGAATTTGCAAACAAAGGCGAAACAGTTAATGTAACAGTAGAGTCCATGATGGAATTTGCTAAGCTTCAACGTTTTTATACAATTGAATGTGCTCAATTGTTTGGATTTAATCATGCTTATCGTTTTAAAACAGATAAGACCAAAACAAAGGAATAATTATGGAAGTTGTAATCGAAAAATTAACACCCAATTTTCAACCAGTAGCTATTAGCATCACTCTTCAAACACAAGAAGAAGTTGATTTATTTGTTCATATGGTTGGATTTAATACTACTATACCTAAAACTTTAGTTAATGAACGTTTTATGCATAGCAGCTTACAGATACCATTGACCAAAATGATGGGTGATTTACATGCTGCAATTTACAAAGTAATTGGACGAAATAAATCGTGAAAGTAACCAAAACTACTTCTGCACAATTTCAACCATTTGATTTAACTATTAATGTTGAAACTGCAGAAGAAGCTAGCATTCTTGCTCGTTTTTTTAACTTAACCATTACAATTCCAAGAGCTTGTGAAACAAAAAAGGAATTTACCAATGATGAAATTTCATTTATTACAGGTTGGATGAAAAGAGTTAAAGGTGTAATGGAAAGTGAATAAAGGGCAACGTAAACGTAAAAATAAACCATTTCGTGTACCTTTCACCTTACATGATGATAAAACTCTACAGTTAATTCATTTAGTGTGCAATGCGTTGCGAGATGTACAGATGTCCCGTCAAGACATTATTGACGGCTTACTTTATGCTGAAAGCATTATTAAAGGCGAGATACAGAATCATGTTTGAACTTGATTTACCTGAAAACTACACCGACTTAATAGCTCCAACTGGCATTACAATGTCAGGCTCAATACATCATGTAACAAAGCCAGTCGATCATGTGCCACAAGAATGTGTAGTTATTGTATGTTATCACCCATTAACAGATTTAATGTTGGCTGTTCATCGTAAAGATGATACATCTGATTGGGGTTTGCCAGGCGGTAAAATTGAAGAAGGTGAAACTGCACTTCAGGCTATTATGCGCGAACTGGAAGAAGAAACATGTTATACATTGGCAAATCATCGTTATGTTCGTTTAATTGATAAGCGTATGGACAACGATACACCAGTGTATGTTTTTATTGTCAATAATGATGGCTTAGCCATTCATACTGGATCTTGTGAGCAAAATTATGCTTGGGTTAAACCAGCATTATTAACAGAAGGTTCATTCGCTGATTTCAATAGTCAGCTTTTTAGTGATATTGCAAGTGAACTTCAGCGTCAAAAACAGCACTGATTCAACAGGCACTATTAAAGTGCAATATGATTTGCTTGCGTTCAATTGTTTCAAATGCGGTCGTTTAGATTATAAGAACGACCATTGTATTTTTTGTTCAAAAAGAGAAGTAAAAAATGGCAACATCAGCGTTTAAAGAACTAACGGTATCAGTTATTGTTAACTCCGTTGTTTTACGGACATTAAAAGATAATGAATTAGCTTCTACTATGGCCGCTATTTATGCATTAGGCAAACCTGTTGTACTTGTAAGCGATATTCTTGAATACACAAGTGCAAGTCGCATTAAAAAGCACATTGATGCTGGTACAATCAAGCCAGAACAGCTTGAATATTATATGGCTCGTGAGCTTACAGCCGAAGATCAGACAATCATTGACAACTACTTTAGTGCTCGTAAAGCATTTAATAATTTGCTTAGCCTTGTGGATGTTATTTATCCATTTGCTGAAGTTCCAGTTAATAAAAATATTGACTACATTGAAGTTAGTGCAAATAAAATAACGCGTATTGGCAATTCAATTAGTATTGATTCTTTTAAACGAATTTGGCTAAAAGCTCGTCCTTATTGGACTGGTGAAGTTACAACAAAGCCTCGTGGCTTTAGTGTACAGCAAATTGGTGGATATAGCCGCGATGTTACATTTAGTAAAACAGATGTAACAATTGGCTGTACTACAATTCCTCGTTACGAGATAGAGCAACTTGCTCTTCGTTTAGAATTACCTTTCTCTGAATAAAAATGCTATAATTTGGAAATGAGCTGCACTATTTTGTGGCTCTTTTTTATTTGGAGCGACTTCATGAAAATACGCAATATTCATCAAATGTTTTGCCGTCATCAATTTGTTCGTAGTACTTTTACAACCTCTATTTGTATTTGTTGTGGTAAAATCAAACCAAGGAATTACTAATGGTTTATTTTCTATGGGCTTTATTGGCCCTTATCGTCTGCTATTTGATATATAAATTTGTTATTTATATTTGTCCTAAACGTTCAAAAGTATTTAACAGAAATTATATGTCGGATATGGACGAAATTATGGCTCGTCGTGGTAATCGCAGTCGTATTCGTTATCCATATAAACAGCGACAAGGTGATATTGTTGATTGGTCTTGTAATGATGGGGATAGTGATGGCGAATAAACCAGATAAAGGTGTTAAAGGTGGCAGTTGTAATATAACTGCATGTCAAAAGCCACTTGTTAATGGCAGTTATTGGAATAAGTCTACTCAGCGTTATTATTGCGAAGAGTGTGCAATTCAAATTAATTGGCCTGGTGGACGTAAAGACACTTTGGCCCTTTATGGCGTTCCGTTACTTTGCGAATTAGAGCCATAATGAATAAACTTTTGCTTATGCTAGTCTTGATGGTTAGCTCTCCTGCTGTATTAGCTCATGGCAGCAGTCATCCCTCATGTACGGATATCAACACTGGTGTTCGTTATAAGTATGATGATCAACCAAATGCTTATCAAATATGCAAACAAGAACGTTCAGCATATTATGCAAGGCGATACCAAGAATGCACTGAAGATATAGCCTGTAGGACAGAAAGAGAAAACAATAAACTCATAATGATGATTCTTATGGGGTTTTTTGGTTTTGCATTTGTAGGATTAATAATCCTCATGTGTTATGAAATGGATAGAGACTTAAATGAAGCTCTAAACAAAAAGTGGTAATTTAATATGTGCTCAATTCTGCTTCCTAAAGTGCTTTGTGCACTATGCTTCATAATGTTTTTCTTATGCTTCTTTATATCTTTCTTTATGAAAGTATTCTGGCCAGAACGCTTCGTTACTCCAAATAACAAAATGACAATTCAAAATCCTTCAGATGCATTGATATGGTTATCTATGATATTTTGGTTTACGATGTGGGGCTTCCGTACAATGTTTCCTGGATGGTGATTACTATGATTCGCTGTAACACAAAACAAGAATTTATACAGTTAATGCTGCACATCTTTTTTAGTTCAGAAAGAGCAAGGCTAGAATATGACGAAATTACAAACCTAGAGTATGAGTTTATACAAAGTGCTTTAGGTATTGCTCAAAAAGAACATGATATTGCTAACAAGGCTTGTGAAGACATTGAAGTTGATTTGCTTACTGAATTTTTAAATGGCAATCACAAATACAAAGACCAAGCTTATCCAGTCTATGTAGATTGGGATATTAGAAGATGGGGATCTGAATCTTGGGCCTCTGTTTATAATTTTGAAGTCTATACGCCATATGAATTAAGTATGGAAGCTTTAATAGAACAACAACGCAAAGCAAATGAAGAACTGTTAAAACATAGAACTTTATTTGCTGAATTAAAACAACTCAAAAAGGAACTATCTGAACAATGACATTTACCTTAATTGGAATTCGCTGCTCATCTTGTGGCAGAGAAACAAGATACACAGGAACATGCTCCCATTGCGGAGCGCAAAATTAAAATCTTAGGATGCTAAATCATGCAAACTTACATTGTTGGTGGCTACATTCGGGATGAAATGCTTGGCGTTCCATCTCATGACCGTGATTTCGTAGTTGTTGGTGCAACTCATGAGGAAATGATTGAGTTAGGCTATAAGCAAGTTGGTGCTGATTTCCCAGTTTATCTTTCTAAAGACAGTGAAGAGTTTGCTTTAGCTCGTACAGAGCGTAAAAATGGTGATGGCTATAAAGGTTTTGCAGTTAATTCAGATTTTAATATTACCATTGAGCAAGATCTCGTTAGAAGAGATATTTCAATCAACGCTATGGCTCTTGAACATGGTGTTTTGCCACTGAAATTAATTGACCCATGTAATGGCAAACAAGATTTAAAAGACCGTGTATTGCGTCATTGTTCAGAAGCATTTAGAGATGACCCTCTCAGAGTGCTCAGAGTGGCCCGTTTCATGGCCAAGTTCTTTGACAAGGGCTTTCGTATAGCTCCAGAAACAATGCAGCTTATGCGCGAAATGGTGGCCTCTGGTGAGCTAAATCATTTGACTCCAGAACGCATCTGGTTGGAAACTGTTAAAGCTTTAGAGACTGATTATCCTTCTGCTTATTTCAACACATTATTAGAATGTGGTGCTTTAAAAGTTGTCTTTCCAGAGCTTGATGCATTAACTGGTGTAGACCAACCTGCTGCACATCATCCAGAGATTGATACATACGTTCATGTAATGATGTGTGTTGATTTATCTGCAAAACTAAAACAAACCACAGTACAGCGTTTTGCTGCATTGGTTCATGACTTAGGTAAAGGTATTACTCCTAAAGATGAGTTGCCTCAACATAAGGCTCATGAGCATCGTGGTGTGCCGTTAGTGGAAGCAATGTGTGACAGACTTAAAGTGCCTAATGCATATGGTTGGATGGGTATTCATGCTTGTCGCTATCATTTAAATATTCACACCATTCAACAGCTTACTCATAAAACATTGTTGCGTAAGATTATTTTGATTGGTGGTTTAAATAAATCACAACTTAGTCGTACATTGCAATTAATTGATGTTTGTATGGTTGATGCAAAAGGTCGTCTTGGTTATGAAGACCGTGATTATCCTCAGCGTGAATATTTAATTGGTGCTATTAATGCATTGCATGCGATTGATAATAAAGAGCTTTTGCAATTTGTACCACAAGAAAGAATTGTGGAAACTTTGCATCGTAAACGTCTTAGTGTTTTAAAGGACTATATCAACTCTGTGAGTTAAATTATGCGTATTATTTCTGACTTTAAAGAGCCTTATGATGGCTTATTGCGTCATGGTATTGGTACTGATATTTATTATCGGCATCAAAGTGAAATGCAAATTAATGATACTTGGACTTGGCCTGGAGTAAATCTTGAATCAGATATTGAAAATGTAGATTTTGAGTCAGAAATTTTTGTTGTGAATAACAAAATGATTCCTTGTATTGTTGTTAAGACTTATAAGGACATCGGTGGTGGAATGCGAACTCCAGTAGGTGAGTATGGTTATACAGACCATCATGAATTTATGAATTGTCGTTTTCTTTGCCAACATCAAAAAGATTCATTGCGTGTACGTTCGTATATGTATCAATTTTTTGCTCAGCGTAATCGTAAGATTGTTTGTGATGCTCCAATTGCTCGTTGTATATATTCAAAATATATAACTTCAAAGCATCTCAATTCAAATTATGCCTTAGAGCTAAATCCTCAGTTGCCAAAAGCTTTTTATTCTACAATGCAACCTTATGAAGTTTATCAAGAAATTTTGTATTGGTTTAATAATCGTAGTAATCCTGAAAAGCCAATGGTTCAAGTGTCAAATGATGTGCGTATTCAGCAACATGGTTTTGACAAAATGTCTTTTCGCAAACGTAAGGAAAATTAATTATGGAATTTCCAATTGTTGAATATAAAGCCGTATCTGCTAATGGCTTACCTTTGTTAAATCAAACTGTAAATGATTTGATTAGTAAAGGTTGGGAGCCGCAAGGCGGTATTTGTACATTGCCACATGGCTTAGGTGCTGTTTGGTATGCTCAAGCAATGATCAGACGAGATGCTGACGCAATATAAGGAAGTAATGATGGTTTATGATGTTTGCAATCCACCAGCAAAAGTTACCAAAATTGCGTGGTGCAAAAACAAAAGTCTTAATTTAACTAAAATTACAGACAAGGCGGTATTAATGTTGAATCATCACGCATAACAAATGTTGATGGCGCACAAAACTTAATTAAGGCTTTATTAAAAGCAATAGAATTTGGGTGGGTAAAATGAAATTAGCTCCTACTGCTTTAGGCAACTTTATTGCCGTTATTGCTTATGGTCATAAAGACCAATTAGATAAAGGTGGTAATCCTTATATCTTGCATCTTATTCGTGTAATGCTTCGTCTTCGTACTGAAGACCATGAATTAATGATGATTGCCATTGGTCATGATGGTCTTGAAGATGGTGTTGTAACTATTGAGCAATTAATTGCTGCTGGTGCAACTCCTCGTGTTATTGCTGGTCTGAAGTTATTGAATCATGACCCCGCTGAACCATATCAAGAGTATGTTGAACGTCTTTGCCAAAATTACGATACTATTCGTGTCAAGATTGAAGATGTTCGTGATAACTCTGATATTACTCGTACTAAGCCGTATGATGGTGACTCTGTTGAAGGTCTTATTCATCATGAGCAAAAACAAAGCTGGTCGGTTTATGAAGATGAAGTACCTCCCGTAGCCAAAAAGCACATTCACCTGTAAGAGCTTGGTGAAAGAGCTCTTGATCGGACCGAGCATCAACAATTTGTGAGCCATCAATACAAGC
>CALFYC010000086.1 GCA_937952895.1 uncultured Neisseriaceae bacterium | reverse complement strand
TATCAAATAAAGTATCTAATAGTTTGCCAACAATACCTAATTCAGGATATTCTTTGGTTACAAGCATAAGTTTAAGTCGTGACATGCATAGTGCCGATTGTTATATGTAGCCAATAGAAACATGATCTACTATTACATTAATATTTTTCAATATCATGCAAATCCTCCTGAAAATCTGTTTCCTGAACTAAAAATTGAAATTCATTCTGACAAATGTTAAAAATTAAATCACGGATAGGTTGGCATCATTATTATTTGCTAACCTATTACTAGTAATCCATATCTAATTTAACACATATTAAGCTTTGGCTAAAACTATTGCAGTATCAATCATACGGTTAGAAAATCCCCATTCATTATCATACCAACTAAATACTTTTACTAATTTGCCGCTTACACGAGTTTGGGATAAATCAAAAATTGAAGAATATGAGTTATGGTTAAAATCAGATGATACCAATGGCTTATCTGTAGTTGTTAACACGCCTTTAAAATTACTTTGGTTTGTTGCATTAATTATGGCATTATTGATTTCTTCAGATGTAGTATCTTTTTTAGCCAAAAATGTTAGATCAACTAACGATACATTGGGGGTTGGAACACGTATTGCTAGGCCGTCTAATTTATTCTTTAATTCAGGTAAAACTAAACTTACTGCTTTAGCTGCACCAGTTTTAGTTGGGATCATGGACATGGTAGCAGAACGTGCACGATGCATATCTTCATGATAGTTATCTAAGATTACTTGATCTGTTGTATATGAATGAATCGTTGTCATGAGTCCATTTTCTATTCCAACCAAGTCGTTTAAAACTTTAGCAACAGGGGCTAAACAATTGGTTGTACAAGAAGCATTGGAGATTACAGTCATAGAGCTAGTTAAAGCATGATGATTTACGCCATAAACAATGGTTGCATCTACATCACTACCGCCAGGAGCTGAAATTAAAACTTTTTTTGCCCCAGCTATTAAGTGAGCGCTTGCTTTTTCTTTTGATGTAAATACTCCAGTGCATTCCAAAACCACATCAACATTTAATTCTTTCCATGGGAGTAATTTAGGATCTCTTTGAGATAAAAATTTAATTTTATGTCCATCAATAATGATATGTTCACTATCTGATTCTACTTTACAATTAAAGTAACCATGCACCGAGTCATATTGAGTAATATGTGCATGATTGGCAATTTTATCACCGAAAGTATTAATTGCAACAATTTCAATTTCGTTTAACCGTTTTGATTCAAATAATGCACGTAAAATACAACGTCCGATGCGACCATATCCATTTATTGCGACTTTAATTGCCATTTTTTTATCCTTTTGTATGTTATATAGCCCATATTTTAACATAATATAACTACCATATATAAGTATTGCTTTTTAATATTATGCAGGTTTAATTTGTTGAATCACAATCTTCAATATCATCTGATTCATCTTGAGCTTCGCTAATCCATTTTTGCCAAAGGATAGGGGTTTCTAAGCTAATTAAGCCAATGCGACCATCTCTAAAATCCTGAATAATTAATTCACTGACTTTTTGGCGGTCAATTTTATTGCCAGGAAGAATACAGCCCCTTTTTCGGCCAATTATATTTAATAAATCACTACTATCTTTTTGGCAATCCAAAGCGGTTAATTTATAACGACTATTTAGTAAATTCTTATAATCTGATTTTAAATATTCAACTAAATAAAGTGCTAAAGTTTCTTCATCAATAGCATTGCGCCCAATACTATTACAAATTGCTAAATTAAAGCCGATTTGTAAATGACGAATTTTTTGCCAGGTCATCCCAGGAGTATCATAAATTAAGAAACTATCTGAGACAGTTAAACATTGATTAGCTCTGGTAACGGCGGGGATATCACCAACTTTAGCGGATTTTTTTCCGATTAATTGATTGATTAAGGTTGATTTACCTACATTCGGAATTCCAGTAATCATAACACGAAGTGGCTTATCAAAACTATTACGATTTGGTGCTAAAGTTTTACATAATTCAATAATTTGTTTTTTTTGTGCTTGATTATTTTTATTTCCAGTAAGAGCTAAACTATTTTCTTTTTGAGTAAAAAATTCAACCCAAAGCTTTGTAATTTGAGGGTCAGCTAAATCGCTTTTATTTAATAAGCGAATTTTTTTCTTATGTTTAATCATACTTTGTATCAAGGGGTTACAACTTGAAAATGGGGCACGTGCATCAAGTAATTCAATAACTATATCAATCTCAGTTACCAAATCTTTGATCGCAATCTTAGCTTTATTCATGTGCCCAGGAAACCATTGAATCATTGTCATTTAATTTCAAGCCTTTACATGTAACATTGTTGTCAAACGATTGTTAATCCTCAAGTGCTGATTGTAGCGTAAAAGTCAAGTAATTTATTTTTATTTTTTTAAGGTCTACATGTTGTTACAATGAATTAGTTATGTCTATAATGACGGGTGGAATAAAACACTAGATGTTGTGTTGAAAGACACTAAAACAACTATATATAGTATTAAAAAATAAAAATTAATTTGTGCAGGGATTTGAAATGGTTGAAATATCAAATGAAGCAAGAATGTTAGCAACAGAACTTGGTCAATTACTAACTCCAAATGGCGATTTTTCTAAATATAATGTTGTTCGTAGAGATGGTGATGTAGTTGGCTTTAATCCTAGCAAAATTACAGTGGCGATAACTAAGGCATATATTGCAGTTCATGGACATAATAGTGTTAATGGAAGTAAAGCCCGTGATCAAATTGCTAAACTTACTAATTTAGCAATTAGCACTCTTCAATCACGTCGCCATAATGGTGGTTCAATTCATATTGAAGATATCCAAGATCAGGTTGAATTAGCTCTTATGCGTAATGGAGAACATGAGGTTGCAAGAAGTTATGTCCTATATAGAGAAGAACGCTCACGTGAGCGTGCATTAGATACAATCGCGTTACCTAAACATGACATCAATGTTGTTTATCCGGATGGTTCAAAAAAATCATTGGATACCAATTACATTTTTAATGTAATTCAAGGAGCTTGTGCGAATTTAACTGGGGTTAATCCAAAAATAATTTTGGATGAAGCTTTAAAAAATATTTATGATGGTGTTACCGAGGAAGAACTGTATAAATCGATTATACTATCATCAAGAGTATTAATTGAGAGTGAACCTGCATATAATTTTGTGACAGCACGTTTATTACTACATACGATTGTTGCAGAAGTGTTTGGCAAAAAAGTTTTACAATCTGAAATTGATGGTGCTTATAAAGAAAATTTCCCAAACTATATTAAAAAAGGTATCGATGCGGGATTACTAGATCCACGTTTAGCTGAATTTAATTTAGAAAAATTGGCAAATAGTCTATCTGCATCACGTGATAATCAATTCAAGTATTTAGGTTTACAAACTCTGTACGATCGTTATTTTTTACACATTAGTGGAAAACGTATTGAATTACCACAAACATTTTTTATGCGTGTGGCAATGGGGCTTTCAATTAGAGAAACCAATCGTGAGGAAAAAGCAATTGAGTTTTATAATTTGTTATCTAGCTTTGATTTTATGTCATCAACGCCAACGTTATTTAATTCAGGAACCATACATTCACAGTTGTCAAGCTGTTATTTAACAACTGTTGCGGATGATTTGGCAGGAATTTATGATGCAGTTAAAGAAAATGCATTACTGTCTAAATTTGCGGGTGGGCTTGGTAATGATTGGTCACCAGTTAGAGCCATGGGATCATTAATTAAAGGAACTAATGGTAAATCTCAAGGTGTGATACCATTTTTAAAAGTAGTTAATGATACTGCAGTTGCAGTTAATCAAGGTGGTAAAAGAAAAGGTGCGGTTTGTACATATCTTGAGACGTGGCATTTAGATATTGAAGAGTTTTTAGAATTACGTAAAAATACTGGTGATGATAGACGTCGTTGTCATGATATGAATACCGCGAATTGGATTCCAGATCTATTTATGAAACGTGTGCATGAAAGTGCAGATTGGACTTTATTTTCACCTAACGATGTGCCAGATTTACATGATTGTTATGGAGTTAAATTTGAGCAAGCATATACTCGTTATGAAAAACTTGCAGAAGAAGGTAAAATTAAAGTTGCTAAGAAAGTTCCAGCACTGCAATTATGGCGTAAAATCTTAACAATGTTATTTGAGACTGGTCATCCATGGGTTACATTTAAAGATCCATGTAATATTCGTTCTCCACAAAAGCATGTTGGTGTTGTGCATAGTTCAAATTTATGTACCGAAATTACTTTAAATACTAATGAAAGAGAAATTGCTGTATGTAATTTAGGTTCGGTAAATTTAATTAACCATTTGAAAAATGGTGCATTAGATCCTGAAAAATTAAAACGGACTATTAAAACTGCAATGCGCATGTTAGATAATGTAATTGACATTAATTTCTATCCAGTGGAGAAGGCTAAGAATTCTAATTTGGCACATCGACCTGTTGGTCTTGGTTTTATGGGTTTTCAAGATTGTTTACATAGCCTTAGAATTCCATATTCATCAGCTGCAGCTGTAACATTTGCAGATCGATCAGCTGAAATGATTTCTTATTATGCATTTTGGGCTTCAAGTGAACTTGCTGCTGAACGTGGTAAATATTCAACTTATGATGGTAGTTTATGGTCACAAAATATATTACCATTAGATTCATTAAGACTTTTAGAAAATGAACGTGGAAAACAGTATTTAAATGCGAATTATGAATCTACTCTTGATTGGGACTCATTAAGACAACATATCAAAACGCATGGAATGAGAAATTCAAATTGTTTAGCAATTGCGCCAACAGCAACCATTGCAAATATTATTGGTGTTTCAGCATCAATTGAACCTACTTACCAAAATATTTTTGTTAAATCTAATTTATCTGGAGAATTCACCGTAGTAAATGAATTTCTAGTTCATGATTTAAAGGAGCGTAATTTATGGGATGAAGTTATGCTATCTGATATAAAATATTTTGATGGTAGTTTAACTAAAATTGATCGTATACCAGATGAATTAAAACAATTATATGCAACAGCTTTTGAAATTGATGCGAAATGGTTGATCGAAGCTGGTAGTCGTAGACAAAAATGGCTTGATCAAGCACAGTCGTTAAATTTATATATTTCACAACCATCAGGGCGAAAACTAGATGAAACTTATCGCTTTGCTTGGACTAGTGGCTTGAAAACAACTTACTATTTAAGAACATTGGCGGCAACTTCTGCTGAGAAATCAACTGGTAGAGGTGGCGAATTAAATGCAGTTACTGCAAGTGGCTTAGCCGGAAGTGGTCAATTTGCAGCTGAAGAAACCATACCTGCAACTGATGCGAAATTCTGCTCAATTGATAATCCAGATTGTGAATCTTGTCAATAATTAACTAATTAATAACACTTAGAAGTAATTTGATTTTAATCTTACTTCTAAGTTTTATTAAACTTCTTATTTTAGGTAATTAAATGTTAGAATTTAAAAAAGAGATGGAGGTTAGATGGTCAGACATTGATGCTCATCGACATCTAAAACATACTGCATATTCGGCATATGCGGCTCATACTAGAACTTCTTGGATGGACTCAATTGGCTATTCGATGCAAAGAATGATTGAAGATGGTTTTGGGGCAGTTTTATTAAAAGAAGAAACCGAATATTATAGAGAAGTAATTTTAGGAGATATTGTAACTATCGATGTGATTTTTCTTGGACAATCGAAAGATGCTGCGCGTTGGCAATTTCAAAATAATATTTATAAACCATCTGGTAAAATTGCCGCTAAGCATATTGTTCATGGTGCTTGGATAGATTTAAAAATCCGTAAAATCGCAACTCCTAAAAAAGAATTTCTTGATAAATTAAATGAATTACCAAAAAGTGAAGATTTTAAAATCATTTAATGCATTGTAAAACAACTTTATCAAAACCATAGGAATACTAGTATTTTTTTAGCAAGATTTATAAACTCTCTAGTCTATATTTAAACCATTGAAAGCGTTATTTAAAAGATGATTTTTTGCTAAAAGAACATTATTTATGAATATGTGGTGATGTGAATCAAAGCTTAAACAGAAATTAAATGTTTTTAATTTTATACTACTTCACAATAATTCAGACCCACTTTATTTGGATCAAATTCATATTGTAAAGTTATATGTTCAATATTATGATTTTGCATTAGCATCTTTTGACAAGCAACAAGAGTTTCAGGCCATAAATAGTGATTTTTAATTAAGATATGAGCAGATAAAGCTGTCTTATTTGCAGACATATACCAAATATGAAGGTCATGAACACTGACAACATTTTTAATTTGTTCTAAATCTTTTCCAATCTGTTCATAACTTAAATTTTCAGGGACTCCTGCCATTAATACTACAATTGATTTTTTAATTAATTTATAGTTAGAAACAATTAAAAGAACAATTACAATTAAAGATAAGATTGGATCAATGCGCCAAAAATCAGTAAAGTAAATAATTATCCCAGCAACAATTGCAACTGCTGATGCAAATAAATCGCCTATGGTGTGAATTAATGCTGCTCTAGTATTTAATGATTCACTATGTTTAGATAATACAAAAGCAATGATGCCATTAATTAAAAAACCAATACTTGCAATTACAAATAAGCTAAGGCCATGCACTACAACTGGTTGCCAAAAGCGAATGACTACTTCGATTAATAAACCAATAGTTAAAAATACGGTGAAGATGCAGTTAATTAAAGCTCCAACTGCCTCTGCTTTACCATAACCAAAAGTTAAATTGATGGTAGCTGGTTTTTTACTAATCCGATTAGCTAAAAAAGCAATTAATAATCCAGCTGCATCAGTAAGCATATGTACAGCGTCTGATTGTAGGGCAATTGAATGAGTTAAGTAACCGCCAATGCCTTCAACAATAGCAAATAAAAAAGTAAGGGTTAGACACCAAAATAACACTTGCGAATTAGTATCACGTATCATTGATGCATGATCATGGCCAGATCCATGACTATGTTTATGTTCATTATGTAAGTTGTTAATATTACTTTGATTATTATCATCATGAGGTAAACCATCTTCATATTCTTCGTGGTTTAAATATGAACTATATTTTTTATTGGGCATGCTTTAACCCTCTTTTACTTGGTTAATTGAATATTTAGGTATTTCAATTTCCAACTCTTCATCACTTACAATCGCTTGACATGAAAGTCTTGATAATGAGGTCAATCCCCAAGCCCGATCAAGTAAATCTTCTTCGATTTCGTCAATTTCTCCTAATGAGTTAAAACCTTTTCTGACAATAACATGGCAAGTAGTGCAAGCGCACGACATATCACATGCATGTTCAATTTCAATTCCATTTTTGAGTAGTTCAGAGCATATATTTTGTCCTGGAACTGCATCGATGGTAGCACCTTTTGGGCAAATTTCAAAATGAGGCAATATGGTTATTTTTGTCATTAGTATGCTTTGTTTAAATTAAGTAGTTTCACTTTATAATAAGTCGAATTATAACATTATCCGAAGCTATATTAAAAGAATTAAATTGAATTTAGCTACTTAAGTTGTATCTTAGGAAATGCCAGTACTGGCATTTTTCAAATTCAGTTATTTAATTGAAAATACTATATCAATGGTCCTAAGAAACCAAAGTTCAAGTTTCGACATTCAAAATGAAGTAACTTTTTGCATTTTGGCTAATAGTTGATAGTATCAATTTAATAAAGGCAATTTTAGTAAAATTTTTAAACGTATTCTATCTTAATAAAATATTCTGTTTGCCATCATTATTATTTGCAAAATATTTTTCTGGATTTTAAGCTGATTTTATTTTGTAATTAGTTTGATTGTATAAATCTATTGTATAGGGATTTATTGTTTATTTTAAAAGCAGCTAATTTTGTTCTTAATTAAGGGAGTATTCAAGGGATTGATTTATTCGCATCTGATATTGAAATTAAAATTGTTTATGTGCGTTATTGGCTTATGTTACTTATTTTAAAGGTTAGATAGTTATAACTCTAAAACATCATTCATATCATATAGCCCGGGCTTTTGATTTACTAGAAATGAGGCACCGTTTAAAGCACCATTTGCATAACTTGCACGATTAGTAATTTCACCTTTTAAAGATAAAGTTTCACCAAGTCCCATGAAGAAAACTTCATGCATACCAACAGCGCTGCCACCTCTTAAAACTGAAAAGCCAATATCATCTTTATTTCTTATACTGTTATGTCCATGCCGACTAAATATAGCATGTTGATCAAAATCCAGATTACGTGCTTTAGCAATCACTTCACCTATTTTAAGTGCAGTTCCTGATGGAGAGTCCTTTTTATCGCGGTGATGTAGTTCAAGAATTTCACTATCAAAATCAGCTAATTTTATTGCGGCAATTTCAGTTAAACGAAATAATAGGCAGATTGAAAGGCAAGTATTGGGTGCAATTAAGATTGGAATTTGATCTTTATAACTTAAAATTTGTTGTTGTTCTTCAGAAGAAAAACCTGTAGTACCGATTAAAATTGGTAAATTATGTTTTAAACAATAGGGTAAATTAGCTAAAGTTGCAACTGGAGAAGAAAAATCAATTATTACATCAGGTAAATTGGCATTATTAATGCAATTTAAACTATTATCAATAATTATTTGTGGGCTATTAACTAAATCTTTATTAAATTTATCTGGATTTGACACAACTATATGAGTTACACTATATAGGTGAGGGTTATTATTAATAAGTTTAA
>CALFYC010000085.1 GCA_937952895.1 uncultured Neisseriaceae bacterium | reverse complement strand
CAGTATGATTTTACCAACTGGAACTGTAGCTTTAACAGTAAAAACAACGAAATCTCTAGTTAATAGATTTAGTAAAAATCCAAGAACAATTTTATTAGTTCCTATGTTATCTGGATTAGGTATTATTCCATTTATTATTCATCCATTAGATAAATTAACAGATAAAGTAATGAATAAAACCATTAGAACACTATATCCTAATGATGTATTTAAAGAATTGAATACAACATTGCATCTTTAATCGAGGTTTAACATGGACCCGTATGACCATATACTTCGCTCTTTGGCAAGAGATGTAAAAGAGCAAAATACTAGACTAGATGAAATAAATCAGTATAATTCATTAATAACAATTGACAGTTTGTTTGATGTTTTATATGATTTGTTTAGTTCAAACAATTTAGTCATTAAAGATATGGATATTTCAGCAACAACAGATTATAATAAATTTGTTTTTACAGAAGAATATCCAAATTCTTTTAACACAAGTAACAATATAGTTACTTTTGAATTAACAAAAAGAGCACCTGCATCGTTAGGCAAAGACCATCCACCATTTAGTGGAACTAAACAGTACAAGCCAAGATATGTAGGCGAGAGTAAGGATATAAATAATAATGATACTACAATTCATTATTCACATTTATATGACAATGAGATAACAATGACATGTTGGGCATCAACATCACGCAATGCAAGATTAACCGCAATGCTAGTTGAGAACATAATGTCGGCGGCATATTTCTTTCTCAGAAGAACAGTTGATGTCTTTGTAATGAATGGTAGACATGAACCAATTTTTACTACAAAATACGAAAACAAGAAATTAGTTGGAATACCTCTTAGTTTCTTTGTTAGAACAAATGAAGTAAAAACAGTAAAAAGAGAAACATTAGAGCAATTACCTGAGATATTACTTCAGGGGTTTAGAATAGACGCTCAATTAGGCACATAAAGTGCTAAAAAATATATTAGGAGATATAACTAATGGCTAAGTATGATAACTTGGCATCTATTAACTTAGAGCTTTTGGATGGTAATTTGGCTGCAAGTCCAGCTATTACTGGCCCTGTCGCGCTTGTAATTGCTACTGCACTTTCTGGTAAAAGCAATACACCATTTATCATTGACGATTTTAATAAAGCGGCTGCACTTTTTGGTGCTAGTTCTCCGCTTATTAAAGCAGCAAATGAATTAAAATTAGGTGGCGCACAAAACGTTGCAGTTTACCGTATTGGTGGCGTAGCAGCTTCAATCACTGGATTGTTTGGTGCATTGTCAGAAATTACCACTGTTGAAGAAGCAATTGGTCTTGGTACAAAATATTCGATCTACGTTGGTCCACAGACTAACAATGCTGGTGAAGCATGTTTGATTATTTTCGAAGGAGCTAAAATTGTTTACTCAAACGTTCCTGGTTCAGAAGTAGACCTTGGCAAGTTTGTTGTTGTTGGTTTCAACAATACATTTACTGGCCGTATTGGAACACCTAGCGCACCTGTTGCATTAGAACTTGCATTGGCTGGATTAAAAAATGACACAACAAGTTCATTCGCTGGTGATGGTACTGACGTAGATTTCGATTTGCCTGGCGCAACAAACGTTGGCACTTTGATTACATCTGTAAAAGTTAACGGCGTATTAAAAACAGTTACAACAGACTATTCATTAAGTATTGGTACTGGTACTGCTGGTGCAGATGAAGTTGTATTTGTTACAGCTCCAGCTAACCTTGCAACTATCGAAGTTGTATTTAGTCGTCCAACTACAGTTGTAGGTGCTGCTTACAGAGCAGGTGCTAATAACGTTGGTTGTTCATACCAAAAATTATACGAACTTGTAGATGCTGCTTTCGTTGACTTAGAAACAACTTCAGCTACACACGTAATTGTTCCAGAAGCATTAAACGATGCTGCTAACATTGCTGATGGCTCAGTTGCTAGTGACAAACTTGATTATGTACTTCGCACAGAAGTTAATGGTGAGTTTGCATGGACATGGAGCACATCCAAACTTGTTTATGCTTACAGTGGTCTAGTAACAGACTCTACGCACAATGCAACACTGAACACAACAACAGTTCTTGCTGATGCTGATTTAGATGACAATGGTCAACCAATTGTTTCTCAACGTTTCAGTGAAGTTAACTTTACACATCGCTTTGGCATGTTCTTAGATGACCTAGCTGTAAATGATAAAATTGTTTTCGGTGCTATCGGAACATCGTTGCCAATCGCTTCCACAACTGCTGCTGTAAATGCATGGTTGGGTACATTGCCAACAAAAGACATTGAAGGTGCAATCACAGCAAACGGTACTGGTTTACTAGGTAATCGTTTCATGGCTGGAACTACAACTCAAGTGCCTGGCTTCTATCGTACAGATACAGGATATGTAGATGGCGAAATCCAGTATGACACTGGTGGTGCCCCAATTGACTTGGGTAAATTCTTATCAGTTGTTTCAGCTGTTGTTGCTACTCCACGTTCTCCAATCTTAGGATTGACAGCTCGTAGTGTTAATGCTGCTGCAATCTACTTGGGTGCATTAACAAATGTATTGCCTGGTGATTCAACAACAAACAGAACTATTGAAGGCGTAAGCTTACCATTTGACTTGAAGAAAACAAAAGTAAATCAAATCGCTGGTGCTGGTTATGTTGCGTTTATGAACCAAGATGACAAAGTAGTTTGTGCATCTGGTGAATTACCAACTGGCCCATACTCAGATTATGATTACATCAGTACTTCAATTACTATTGCGGACGTTACAAATCGTATCAGAGTTAGAATCAACCCATTCTTGGGCAAAGGTTTAGGACCAGTACAATTGGCTGCTATGCAAACAATCGTAGATGCAGAGTTCTTGAAATCTGTTGATGCTGGTGCAATCTTGAAATACAGTGCACAAGTAATATTACAATCCGTAGTTAATGGCAAAGGTAGAGTTCGTATTCCATATGTAGTTGTACCAGCGTTTGAATTACGCGAAGTAAATCAATCATTAGTGTTGGCATACGACATCTAAATAAAGATAAGGTGGCTACTTAATTGTAGTCACCATTAGGAGAAATAAATATGGCTACTGCTACTTATAATAGTTTTTCTGGAGTTGATATCACAGCTGTTTTTGGTGATAAAGTTTTCGGTGAACTACAAATGGTTTCATACAAGTCAGACAGAGAGAAAGGTCCAGTTTACGTTATGGGTTCTGTTGACCCAGTTTCTTTTGCTCGTGGTAAAAGATTGATTTCTGGTGCATGTGTGTTTGTTGTTTTTGACAGAGATACATTGGTTGACGGATTCCAAACTAAGAAAGATGAAGTTTATTTAAGCAAACAGGAAACTGCAAACTTTGATAGAAACGGATTCGCTAATGGTGGACTCGCAGCACAAGCATCTAGAAAAGGTGGAACACTGAGAGGCTTGGATGGCAATACATTGACAGACCCACTATTGGTTAAAGATAGAAAAAGCCCGTTGCTACATGATCAAATTTTACCATTTGATATTACATTAGTTGCTGCAAATGAATATGGAAGCGTTTCCAAAATGATTATTCATGGTGTAGAATTAATGACAGCGGCAGGTGGAATGTCAATTGATGATTTAGTCATCGAGAAACAAGTGTCATTCTTAGCAAAACGTATTACTGATTGGCGTAATGTTAGAGATGCCAACGATACCTAATGCGTAATATATAGTATTAAGCCCACCGCGTGTGGGCTTTTTATTTTGTGGAGAAAGAAGTGGTAGATATTAATAAAGATACATCAAAACCAATGAAGGAATATAACAGTGTTGGCGGTACAGACACCTATCTTTTAATGCAGATAGACTATGACAAACAGGTTGTTGATACAGCTACCAACACAGTTAGAAATGAACCAGCGTCAATGTACATTTGGCTTGGCACTGTTATATCACTTAGCTATTCTGTATATAGAAATAAGAAAGCTGTACATAGTTTAGGACATAAAGTGATTAGTGGTTTTGCATCTGGACCACGATATGTAGCTGGAACAATAATTAAAACAATGTTCTTAGAAGACGACTTAATACTTGGACTACAAAAACTAAGAGAAGAACTTAAAAAGAGTGGTCGTTATACAGATGAATTAGCCATACTTAATATGGCAGCAACACCTCAAAGCCATTCCAATCTTATGCTAGATGATATTCTTTCTTGCAACATTATAGTTTTGTACATGTCAGAGTACCAAGAAAATATGATTAAGGAAGTTATTACTGGCGCAACATTTATTAACAATGGCCAAGTTATGTCTGTTAATGATATGATAACCGAAACAACAATATCATATATTGCACAAGATGTTCTTCAGCACGACAGACTAGATTCTGTTATCAGTCCACTTAAGCAAACTAATAATTCAATCATCAAGGCTTCAGACTTAATATGAAATACGATAATTACTATAGTGGCTCAGATGCCTTTGTATATCTTGAGTCTAAGAATAATGACAATCAAGTTTATTTGGATAAACTATACGGTATAGGATACAGAGACAGTATTAGCAGTATGCCAATATATGGATTAGGTGATAGTGAATTTGCCTTTGTATCAAAAGGCAATGTGATATTAAGTTTTAGTTTAGATGTTAACGTCATACATGAGAACTATTTAACACAAGCAGTTCATTACGCATTTGGCAATATCAAGGCAGAGGCAGCAAAGTCTAATCCAGTTCAGGATATTTCATTTAGCGATCTAAATAAGAGAAGTGTTCAACAGTTACAAAAAAATGCCGACATACTTGTTGGTGAGACTGGTAAGATACTTACGTCAAAAAGAATTCATACATCATTGTTGCATGAATTGCCAAGATACTTTACAACAAGAGTTGTGTTTAACAACTCACAACCATTACATGTCGATGAAAGAAGTAGCGGCTTTTTAATTATTGACTGTGTAGTGATATCAAAAGAGTCTGAAACTTATATAGATAAAGACGGACAAATGATTCAAAGATATAACTTCGTAGGAAAATACAGACCATTATGATACCCATCAATAACATGACAGAGGCTCTAGCAGAGCAACCACAACAAGAGCAAGAAGTAGATAACACAGATGCCATAGCAGCCGTCCTTGCAGCCCTTGATGGAGAAGAAGGAAGTCCAACAGAATATGAATTAGAAGAATGGAAAGATATGTATGGGGTATTCTATATATCAAGTATTGGCGATGATGACGATTTGTATATTTGGAGAACATTGAAACGCTTAGAGTACAAACAGCTCATTAAAAGTGGTGTTGCAAATGACCAGATGAGATACGAAGAAGCAGTATTAACCAGATGTTCATTGTGGCCAAAACTAAGCTTAGAGGCTATGGCAAGACTTAACGCTGGCGTAATTGAAACACTATCTAAACAAATACTTTATAAGTCTGGATTTGTATCCGACCAAATGGCACTGTCAATGATTAAGGTTATTTAATATGGATTACAACATTCTTAATATATCTAATGGCGGAGTGTTGTTGACATTAAATGGTCATTTTACAATTAACAGAGTTGTTTATTACAACCCAATAATATCTGCTAGACTTTTAACTATCAAAGAAATAGAAAGAGTCAACTATATAAATATTGAACATCCAGCATCAAGAATGCAAATTGAAGAAGATATCTTAAACAATGTCTTCGACGAGGTTGTTGGTTTGGGCAGCTCAGTAGATTGGGATGAATGTGAAGCAGGGTTAATAGAAACAATTGTTAATGCCATCACTCTTACAAGTATTGCATACCTAACAAATACAATTAGTAAGTTTAATGAATCATTCTCTGGTCTGCATGTCGTTAATTCAATGTCAGCAATTGTATCAAGATTTATGTCTACTCCATTTGCCGAAGTAGAAAAACTACCAATCAATGAACTATTTAGAAGATATGCAATATGTGTAGCAGCATTCCCACAAGAAGTTATGCCATTAAAAGAAGAGGAATAATTTGCGTAGTTTTAAACCAAGCTATGTAGCGTCAAGTAATGACTTTACAGAATACAAAAAAGAGAAGAGAAGAGAGCAGACTAAGGATGCTCTTTTTCGTATTGGCGTTATTGGAAGTTCAGCATATGCTGCAAAGCAATTGCTGGATACTGATGCTGGGCAAAGTGTTGCCAATAAATTATTTAGAGGTCATGCGTTAAGACAGTTATATCATTTTGACAATGGTAATTGGTTTAATACAAAAATCAACAAACGTATTAATCTTGGCGATGTGTCACTTAACGCAGCAAGACTAGCAGAAGATTTATCTCCATTTAAAATTCTAAGAACATTCCACACATCTAGTTTTCTATTCCCAATAGCATCTGGCAAAAATGCTCGTACATTAATTAGTGCAGACTTAATCAATTTAGATTCACAATACTATAGAAACCTTATTGGTAAATATGGCACTGGACTAAATCAAACAAAAGTTGAACAAGCTTTATCACAAGGCTTAGTACTCAATGCTGGCAAACTACAAACTCATGCTGGAGAAACATTAATTGAAAATGCTCGTTTAGTACATCTAAGTTCTGACATTGCAAATCCAACACATGATATTAATGCTGGTGCTTTTGTAAATAGAATATATGAGAAGTTTAGAAACGTTACTGGTATTAAAAGTAATCTAGCTTTTGACAGAACACTTCAGGCTGATATTAATAAAGTTGGCATCATAGCTGGTAGCTCTGTTAAAGAGATGTATGGTAATTGGAGTAGAGCATATATAAGAATGGCTATGGAGCCAGCATACAAGTTGGTTAATAAGCCAATGGAATTCTTAACGGAATATGTTGACCATATTGGTCATGCGGTAAGTCCATCATGGCAATCCGTATCTGAAAGATTTAACTTCAATATTATTAATGAAAGATTTACTGGCTCTACCAGAGAAGCATTATGGAGCATCGCTAAGAAGGGCGCTACACGAGCTGCAAAAGCTAAGGTAGGCTTTGTATTGGGTGATGCAATGGTACGTGCTATTGCCCCAAATAGCTCGTCATACTCCAAAGGTATTGTAGAAGGTTTATCTACGTTTGCAGTTAATGCACATGTGAAATTTGCAGAAGTATGGTCTGATAAATTCCAAGAACTTAAACAGAAGCAAGAAGACTTAGCTCCTGGCTCAACTAGCTTATTCACATTAGCTGGCTTCCCATTGGCTGGTGCTATGGCTGGAGGTACATTTGGTTATCTTAAAAGAGCTGGACATATAACTGCTAAAGGTTCTTCAATTGGAGCATTGCTAACTAAATATAATACAGAGTCATTAACTGTATTAAACGCAAAAATGAATGTAGCGTTCAGAGCTAGACCAGTTACTAAATGGGCCTTCCTAGGCGCACTAGCTGCTTCAATACCAGCAGTTCCATATATACCTGGGGCATTGGTTGGTAAGTCTTCAGAAGAGCTTAAAGCTGAGTATAGTGGCTCTAAAGAGGTTGCTATAAGAACCAACAGATGGTGGTCAAGTGGTAGCTATGAGTACGCAGGAACTAAGATTAAATACTTTAGACCTCATGCATATGCATCGCTTATTAAGAATTCATCTGATATTACAATCTATGGAAGCCAAGCAAACGAAGACAAACTAAATCCAATCTTGCATCCATTAGATTATTTAAGAAATCCATATAGACTTGAACAACAAAACGCAACTAAAACTCCATATCCAGTATGGGGTATGGATGTTTCATTTGGTGGTTTCTTTGGAAAGATATTTGAAAAGACAGCTGGACAGTTAATCAAACCAGATAAGTTGAACCCAAAAATATTGGCAACTAAAGATGCTTATAAGGAAATGGTCAACAAACAGTTGTCATATACAACCAATTACAATGGTTTTGCTATTGATTCTAAGATTAATAATTTCAAACAAGCTAGCATGAAATCTGAGCAAGATAGAAATAGTTTGGCTGCACTTGTAAAACAAAGAGAAGCTGAGTCTAGTAAATTAGCTGGAATCTTAGACAAAGCAAATGTTGGTGGAGATGCACCACAGGTAGAAGGACTACGTTCTCAATATGCCTCTATGGTTAATTTATCTAATTATGACATTAGCGTAGACGATGCCGATACAGTTATCCTAAGAGATAAAAGTGGTAAAGAGAAACGCAAGATTGAAATACGTCTAAGTGGTATGGACGCTCCAGAGGTTGGTGGACACGAAAACGATCCAATTGACTTCCTTCGTTTTAATCAAGAACAGCAATATGGTAAAGAGGCAACTGAAACTTTAAGAAAAATATTATCTGAGCAAGGTAATGTTTCGCTAGCTATCAACAAAACAGAGATGTCATATGGACGTTATGTTGGTGTTCTGATAGGCGATGAGAATAAAAACCTTAACTTAGAAGTAATCAAAAGAGGTGGAGCAACAATTTTACCTTGGGGTAACACCGACTTAATAGATACTAAAAGTTTAAAAGCTGCAGAAAAGCAAGCTAAATCAACAGCGGAAGGGTTATGGAATCTTCCTAGATATCAAGCTGTACAATTATTTAATCAAATGACTGGTTACAAACAAACTTATAACACTCTTACAAGATTAGATAAACTGGCTATGCGTCCTGAGCTAGCATCTTATGTTACTTACTTGGACAACTTAGATTCACAAAAATCAGAACTATCTCAGTCTCAAAAAGAAGATTTGCAACAGCTAGCTATGCATTATAACAAAGCTTCTAAAGATAATAGAAATATGGGTAATCTTTTAAAGAGCGTTGGTATAGCAGTTAATGGCGACCAGATGGTAGCCAATGGTGGTGGATTTTTAAAAGGTGCATTAGTAACAAACGCAACTGCTGTAATTGGCAATGGCCTTGATTTACATTCAACATCTGAGCAAAGTTTTACAGTTCGCAAAAATGTTAAAGCAAGTGAGAAAGAACTTATTGATGCGAATATGATGTATGCTCCACCTTCACCAACATATAGTCCACATACAGAAGGTATTAAGTTCGCCTACAATGCGTTCAGTGAATTTGCTGGTTTAAAAGGATGGGCTGCATCATTAGTAACGGATGGTCTTGGATTTGACTATAAGGATAAGCCAACAGAATTAGCGCGCTCTGGAGAGTCTATAAACTTAGCCAGAAGAATCAAAGATATGAATCTTGGTGGCTTAATGGGTGGTACAGAAGCACTTAGAAGGGCAATCCCTCAAAGTGGAGATACATTATATCAACGTGAAAATCCAATGCAAAACGATATGCCATATTGGTTGCCATCGAAAGCAGATGATTTTTATATAGACTTTAAAACTGGTAATCCATTTACAAAAATAGAAGAAGGTGCAATAAGACTTCCTGGAGCTGGATACGAATCTAGATTCAAAGAGTTGCAAGGTTTAAATCCAT
>CALFYC010000084.1 GCA_937952895.1 uncultured Neisseriaceae bacterium | reverse complement strand
ACCAACATTTGGTCGACCAACTATTGCAACAAAACCACAATGAGAGCCTAACTTATGCTCATTATTTTCCACTTAAATCTCTTTCTTTGATTAATTGTAATAATTGTGTAGCCACAATCTGAGTAGCTTCTTTTTTACTTTTACCATTTGCAACAACTCTTAATTCCAATTCATTTAATTTACCTTCAACAGTAAATACACTTTCATGATCCGGACCATTAACCGCAAGAACACTGTATATAGGCATATCCATTCTTTGTGCCTGTAAATACTCCTGAAGCATAGACTTTCCATCCCCCAAGATTAAACTATTAACATTATTAAGTTGAGAGGAATAAAGATTTTCAATAATTTTTTTGGCAACGTCAAAAGATGAATCTAAACTTATAGCGGCAATAATTGCTTCCAATGCATCAGCTAAAATAGACTTTCTCAATCTACCACCAGTTTTTTCTTCTCCATCCCCAAGGAATAAATTACTCCCAACATCTAATTTGATAGCTATCTCAGCCAGTGAATCTTGATTAACCAAAGCAGCTCTAACTTTTGACAATTTACCCTCAGGCAGTTCTGGATATAGAGTATAAAGACTAAGTGCAATTACATAGTCTAATACACCATCACCCACGAACTCTAAACGCTCATAGTTATCCTTACCAAAACTTCTGTGCGTTAAGGCTTGACGTAAAATAGCTTCGTCATTAAAAGTATAGCCTAAGCTATTTTGTAATTGTTTAATATCTTGCATATATCTTATATTTTTATCCCAACTCTACTTAAATCATGCAAATTTAACCATACATAAATAGCTTTACCTAATACTGCCTGATCTGGCACAAACCCCCAATAACGACTATCATAACTGTTATCGCGATTATCCCCCATCATAAAATAATGACCTTTGGGGACTGTGCAACTAAACCCATCATCGTTCACATAAGAACAATTAGCTTTATCTTTAAAATCACGCACCTGAGCCACAAAAAGTGTTGGCACACGATCAAAAGTAATGATTTTATGTTTTACTCCTGTTAAATTTTCAATATATTGTTGATTATGAATTAACATTTGTCCATCATCATCCGTATAATCATAAGTTCCATCCTCAGTATAGTCTAAAGGAACTCCATTGATTGTTAAACGCTTATTAACATATTCTATCTTGTCACCACCAATTGCAACTACACGCTTAATTAAATCACGATTATGGATTAATTGATCTTTAAATACTAGAACATCGCCACGCTGGACCTGATGAACTGGAATAATGACTCTATTTGTAAATGGTTCGCGAATACCCAAATCAAATTTATTAACTAAAATAAAATCCCCAACGGTTAAATCCGGACGCATTGAAGAACTAGGAATCTGATATGCTTCGAATAAAAAAGCCCTTAAAACCCATACCACCAATACAACTGTGAACAGCTCTCTAGAGTAATGAACATAGTGAGGTTTTTCTTGTCCTTGGAGTCTACTTTTCACTAAAACTAATTTATCAAATAGCAAAATTGCTCCAGTAATTAATACAAAAATCAATAACACTGTAGCAAAATCAGTCCATTCAGAGATTACGCCCACAAAACCTAATACCATTAAAAAATAACCATTTTCTAAGGTTTTACTTTTACTAACCTTGCGCGACTTAATAATTAAAAACAAGCCAATAATAATAGCAGCAATCCCTAGATAGAACCACCTTGAAAGTCCTTGCGACATATTCTCCATAATTAACCTTTAACTAAAATAATTAATTTAACCATAATTGTACCATAAACTGCCTAATTAACTGATATAATACTGTTAGAGGTTAGTCTAAGCAATCGCTGGTTATAAATTAATCAGAGGAAAGTCCGGACACCGTCAGGATAATAACGCTGGGTAACTCCCAGGAATTAGAAGTTTAATCTTATAATTACGGACAGTGGCACAGAAAATATACCGCCTAATTAGCAATAATTAGGTAAGGGTGAAAAGGTGTTGGTAAGAGCTCACCGCTTAATTAGTGATAATTAAGGCAGGCAAAACCCCGTTAGGTGCAAGACCAAGTAGGTGTTTGGCGTTTATCCTGCGCATTACAAACACGGGTAGGTTGCTCGAGCTTGTCAGTAATGATAAGCCTAGATGAATGATTGCATTGTACAGAATCCGGCTTATTGGGCTAATCTCTCTTCTTTTTTAACTCATTACAGTAGGCGTAAAATGGATCTTGACTTAACTTTAATGGAGCATCAAGTAACATCACAAATCAAGTATAAAGGTAGATTTATACAATTACTCGAAGATTTAGTAGAATTACCAGATGGTAAGTTTGCAACCCGGGAGTACGTAAATCACCCAGGTGGCGTGGTTATTATCCCAATCACAAAATCTGGCGAAATAATTTTTGAATATCAATATCGTCATCCCGTTAAGCAAATAATGCTTGAATTACCCGCAGGTAAAATTGAACCTAATGAAGACAACCTACTTAGTGCAAAACGTGAACTTTTAGAAGAAACTGGTGCTTATTCGAATAATTGGACTTTTTTAGGTGAATCATATCCCTGCATTGGTTATTCTAATGAAAAATTAATTTTTTACTTAGCCAAAGACGTTGAAATTCGAAAAGCTCAACTTGATGAAGGCGAATTTATTACCACACATCAAATTAATACAAATGAAGCATTCGAATTAATCTACAGCGGTCATATAACTGATGGAAAAACTATAGCCGCAATGGTTTTATACCAAGGATTTTTAATGGGTAAAAATAAGTATTGCCCTAAACCATAAAAGAGTTACTCGATAAGAAATTACCATTAAAATCTCTGCAAATATTAAATTTTTTACTCTTTATTATCACCTCATCAATTGCTTACCTGGCTGCTGAAATATATTTTACAAACATACCTAAAATTATTACAGATTTTGCAACTACTCCACAGATATTTCATTTATTTTTTACATTTTATGTTTTAGGATTTGGAATACTTATTATCTATTTTAACTATGACTCAGATTACATTGGACATAAAAAACTGTAAAGTTTAGTATCAACTATTGGAATTATTGGTGCAATTTTTTGCATCACTGCTATGAATATACATATATTTATTTTGTGCCGTTTAATTAGAGCTTGTCATGATAAGCAATATGGAACAAACTATCCTTCGTACTAAATTCAGTGGAATAAAATTAGATAAATATTTAATTTATTTAAGCATAATCGGCATTTTATTGATTGATATAAAACCATTTATTAACGGATTCATCGAAAAAGATTTTGGATGGCGTGCAATTTTTATTACCACCCTTATAATTATGACTATCATATTTATTTGTAATCTAAAATATGTTAGATTTACGTACTCAATTCATCTCAATACTAATGTAGATTAAATTTTAAAGGTATTTCTCATGCAATTACAACATTCTTTGAAGCAAATATTTAAATTTTTATTTTTTCTGATCTGTTTTAATTTAATTATCTCATGTAATTCCGGAAGCTCCTCTAGTTCATCGCCATCAAATAATTTTATGCTAAGTGGTGCATCTGAGCAAATAAATCAATTACAAGGCAATCGATTATCTAATATCCAAATTCCATTAGTAAATTATACAAATGTAACCTACAATAATGGAGTATTTGTTCTAGTTGGCTATGCTGGAACATTATTAACTTCAAGAGATGGAATCAAATGGAATGCTGTAAATAGTAATATTTCTAGTCAAGATTTTCATTCTGTAAGTTATGGCAACGGTAAATTTGTAGCTGTTGGAACTCACGGTTTAATCAGCACCTCATCTAATGGAACAACTTGGACTGAAGCTAATAGTGGAATTACTTCTGACCTAATTGGTTCAAGTTATGTAAATAATCAATTTATTACTGTTGGTATGGGTGGGGTTATCTTAACTTCTAGTGATGGAGTTAGTTGGACCCATCAAGATAGTGGCGTTACTGGTGCTTTATATAGTGTTGCCTATGGCAATGGTAAATATATAATTGTAGGGGATGCTGGAATATTACTCATTTCAACCGATGGAGTAACTTGGACTACTGGGGATAGCGGCACATTAAGTAATCTCCGAGGTATAACTTATGCCCAAAGTAAATTTGTACTTGTTGCTGCAAGCGGTATCATTAAAACTTCAACTGATGGAATAACCTGGACTGGACAAACTAGTGGTATCACTACAAATATAATTAGTGTTAATTTTGGTAACAACCAATTTATCGCAGTCGGAGTATCTGGAGTTATCTTAACTTCACCAGATGGAATTACATGGACTCAGCAAGACAGTGGCAATACGTTTTACCTCATGGGTGTAACTTATGGGAATGGTAAATATATCATATCTGGATATTCCGGAACAATTCTTACTTCTATAGATGGAGTTACATGGACATCAGCCACTCCTAGTGTTAAGAATAAACTTGACAATGTTGGATATGGTAATGGAATGTATGTAGTTATTGGGACTGGAGGTGTTATCTTAAATTCTCCAGATGGGGTAAATTGGGCAACTCAAGATAGCGGAATTAGCACTAATTTACGTGGAATAAAATATGCTGCAAGCAAATTTATAGCCGTTGGCTCTGAGGGTAAGGTTATAATTTCAAGTGATAGTATCCATTGGAATCTTGAAAGTAGTGGAACTAATAGCAATTTTGGTAGTGTAACTTATGGTAATGGTAAATTTGTAGCAGTAGGTTCAAGTGGCACTATTATTACCTCACCAAATGGCGAAGCGCCATGGACTAAAGAATCTAGCGGAATTGCATATGCATTATATAGTGTGTCTTACAATGGTAGTGTATTTGTTGTCGTTGGTGAAGGTGGCAAAATCGTAACATCCACTGATGGTGTGACTTGGTCAAGTAAAACTAGTGGTACAACACAAAATTTACGTAGCGTAAATAATAATGGTAGTGTATTTGTTGCAGTTGGAAATTCCGGTACGGCAATTAGATCTACTGACGATGGTGATACTTGGACTGCAGAAACCAGTGGAATAGATGAAACACTTTTAAACCTTACTTATGGTGAAAGCTTATTTGTTGCATCAGGAAATACTGGTATAATTGCATCATCTCCTGATGGTATTACTTGGACACAGCAAACAAGTAATACCCCTAATAATCTATCCGGGATCACTTATGGTGAGAGCTTATTTGTTGGCGTTGGAGATGTAGGAACAATTATAACGTCACCCAATGCTATCTCATGGACAACTCAAACTAGCGGGACCGCAAAAAACCTCTATACTATTACTTATGGAAATAATTTAATTGTAACAGCTGGAGATGCGGGAGAGATATTAATTTCAAATAATGAGAGTTCTTGGACTAGCGTAGGTAGCTCAACTGCAAATACTATTCGTAACTTGATTTATGCTCAAAATAAATTTCTAGCAGTTGGTGATTTAGGCACAATTATATCTTCTACTAACGGCAGTGAGTGGAATCTCGAATCAAGTGGTATCAACATTAATCTATATGGAATTAGCTCTGGTGAAAGTAAATTTGTAGCTGTTGGCAAATCTGGAACTATTCTAAATAGTGCTGATGGTAGTTCATGGAATATTGAAAGTAGCGGCACTCCAGAAATATTAAATAGCACAATATACGGTAATGGAATTTATGTTGTGGTTGGAGATGGTGGTACAATTTTAACTTCAGCTAATGGTAGCACTTGGCAAATAAAAACCAGTGGCTCTAGTAACAATATTAATTCAATAAGCTTTGGTAATGGTAAATTTGTAGCTGTCGGTGACTCAGGATTAATTTTAAGTTCAGTTGATGGTAGCACCTGGAGTGTAAAAATCAGCGGCACTACAAATAATTTATTATCTGTAAGCTATATAAATAATGAATTTATTGCTACTGGGGAATTAGGAACCATACTTAGTTCTAATAATATTGATAACTGGTCGCAGTTATCAATTATGAACGGTGTAACCTTATATTCAGCTGTTGGATATTAAATCAACCTTAAACATTTAAGAGCCTTGGGTAATCACCCCATCATACCAGTAAAACTGTCAGTATACGTGAAATTAACCTCTGTTCCCGCTTTGATAATACAAGGACCATTTATCGGAATTCCATGATCCGTATCACTCCCTGGACACTGAGATGTAAATAAATCAATGAAATAAATATTACCATCTTCAGGAAGTTCATGAGAAAACTTTATATTCAAAGAATCCCTAGATGCATTAATTATCTTAGCATAACAATTAGCATGACTTATTGCCGTGAAGGAAATAGTCATTAGAGTTAAGAAACATTTTAATCGTTTACGCATTCAAAGACCCCTCTTGATCATTTATTAGATAGAAACCACGCACTAACTTTAACATTAATTTACTAAAAAATTAAGTTTCTACTACATAGTAGGTTCGATTGGATAACAAAAGCCACATAATTATCAAACAATATCTGAATATATAAGTACCATAAAGAATTTAATAAATACTCTATAAAGCTATGGCTTGAACATTACAGCTTATTAATAATATTATAGCCTACCTATAAATCATTTGTCAACTTCAAAATGACACAAAAGACCGCCGATTGAAATAGAAATGATTTGTATAACATTTCAAAATAGATCTATACTCTTATTAAAAATATTGATACCAGTAAGAAAAACTTTTATTTAACTAATTTTTAAATTTAAACCCTAGCATTAATCAAAACTTAACCTAATCATTAAGTCGAAAATGAGGTAAAATGAGTAGTTGAATTATATTAATAAAACTAAAACAGGAAAAAAATTTACATGTTCGATGATAATGATATTTGTTATCTGGATGAATTAATTATAGAAGGTATGACAACTGACGGAATCAAATTCCGCCCGAGTGATTGGGTAGATCGTTTATGCGGAACTCTAGCTGGATTTGACACTAGACAAAAAGTTGCCTACTCACCATATTTAAGACCAATGGTATATAAAGATATGAATTGTGTAGCGGTAAAAAAAGATTTACAAGAAATTAGTCCAGACGTTTTTCAATTTATCATGCAATTTGCAAAAGATAATAAGCTACTTGTAGTAGATTGTTCAAAATTTAAACACCAAATTAGTCAAGGTGATGAATGAGCACTTCAAAAAAAACCATTAAAATCTTGGTAATTAATGGGCCAAACCTTAATCTTCTGGGAATCCGTGAGCCAGGAATATATGGAGCTAAGACACTAGCTCAAATTAATGCACAATTAGCTAAAATTGCCAAGTCATCCTCTATTGAAATTGATTTTTTTCAAAGTAATCATGAAGGGGAATTAATCGAAA
>CALFYC010000083.1 GCA_937952895.1 uncultured Neisseriaceae bacterium | reverse complement strand
GTCAATACCTAAGGATATCCGACGTTGCCGTGCACAAGAACATCGTTTTGTTCGTAAGTAACAAAACCCGCTCCCGCTGGGCTCCATTGTCGGAGAGCACGTGTTGGACAGTGCCGAAGTATGCGATTCGTTCATCACGCAGCGCCTCAAAGGCCTTCTCACCATGGCGCGTGCCGATCACCTGAATGGGATGATCGGGCTTGCCCAGCATACTGGTGAGCGCCTTGGCCAGCGTTTCCACCGTCGCAGCAGGCGCCTTCTGCACAAACATGTCGCCATTGTTGCCATGCTCAAAGGCATAGAGCACCAGATCCACCGCATCTGCCAGGGTCATCATGAAACGGGTCATGTCGGGATCGGTAATGGTCAGTGGCTTACCTGCCCGCATCTGGTCAATGAACAGAGGAATGACCGATCCGCGAGATGCCATGACGTTGCCATAGCGCGTGCCGCAGATCACGGTACTGGTACCTTCCAGGTTACGCGACTTGGCCACCATCACCTTTTCCATCATGGCCTTGGAGATCCCCATGGCATTGATGGGAATGGTTTAGTGCAAATTAATTCACCCTCTTCACCAATAACCGGAACTCCGTTAGACCCATAAGCTTCAACCGCATAACCCAAACCACGTGATTGACATTCACCAATTCTGACTGGCAACATTGGGTTCCCTAAAGCAAAACAAGAGACAATGTCGGTGCCACCTGAGATTGAACCTAACATAATGTCCGTCTTAATTTCTTTATATACATATTCAAAACTATGATCAGCTAGAATTGATCCCGTAGATAAAATTGCTCTTAACTTAGATAAATTAGCAATTTCTTTTGGTTTTAAGCCATATTGCTCTAAACTAGCCAAATATTTAGCACTTGTGCCAAATACTGTTATTCCTAATTTTTCTGTTAAATTCCATAAAATATTCTTATCTGGGGCAAATGGCGAACCATCATAACATACAATAGTTGCTCCAGTTGCAAGAGCAGACACTAACCAATTCCACATCATCCAGCCAGTTGTAGTGAAATAAAATAATACATCTTCACGTTTTAAATCGGTATGCAAGCGATGTTCTTTAATATGAGTTAATAAAACCCCACCAACTCTATGTACAATAGTTTTAGGTAATCCAGTCGTTCCTGAAGAATATAAAATAAACCCTGGATCATTAAAATCTAATTGGGTAAATTCCAACGGGTCATAATTAGAATTCGCTCTTATTAAATTATAGCTAATTGCATTTACTTGATTAAGTAATTTATTACTATCACCGATATAATCTACCACTATCAAATTTTTAATTACCGGAATTTGTTTTATTATTACATTTACTTTATCGGTAATATCGATAGTTTTGCCATTATATAGATAACCGGCAACTGTAATTAAAATTTTAGGTTCAATCTGCGAAAATCTATCAATTACTCCATGTTCACCGAAATCAGGAGAACTAGAACTCCAAATTGCACCAAGTGCAGTTGTTGCAAGCATAAAGATGATTGCTTCAGGCATATTCGGTAAGTAACCTGCAATCCTATCCCCCTTAGTTACACCCACTGATTTTAAATAAGATGCAGCTTTAGCAACCTCAATATTTAATTCTTTATAGCTGACCCTACTTTGCACACCATTTTCATTAGCAAAAATAATTGCAGTATTGTCATCATTATATCTAAGTAGATTCTCAGCATAATTTAATTTTGACCCGATAAACCATTTACATTTACTGATATGATCAGTAGGCTCTAAAACCTTCGCATATGTTTTAGAGTAAACCAAATTCGCAAATTCCCACATCGATGCCCAAAAGTCATCTAAATTAGTAACTGACCAAGTATATAATTCATTATAATCATTAAATTTAAGATTATATTTTCTATTTACCCAAATTCTAAATTGATTCATTTGCGAATTATTGATTTGCTCAACTGATGGCTGCCATAAAATAGTCATATTCAATCTTACCTTTAAGAAATTTAATATGTGATTTACCACAACATTATAACGTAATTAATCCAATTAGCTAGTTAAAATATAACAAATTTTAATTAAGACAATTTACTACTAATTCAGTCAGTGATATATATGTTTTACCACTATTTGATGATAAGCCAATTTGACAATTACGATTACAAGTAACTCCAATTTCACAATCTCTTACCTGATTCTTTAAAGTTGATAGTGCAGTTTGATTAAGTTCAGGCACAAAAAACCCTTTTGTACCTGCAAAACCACAACAGTAAATATCTTCAGGAAATATAATTTCGTGAGCACATTGTTTTACAATAGCATGAATCTTATTAAAATAGTTTTGTTTTCTGCTACTACAATCATAATGTAATGCAATTTTAGTATATTTAGGGGTTAATTTTATCTGATCTAAATTACTAAAAATAAATTCAATACTATCTATAATATCCAATTTACTTTTAGTTTTAATTGAAAACAAACAACTACTGTTATCGGTGATTATTTTATAGTTACCTAGTTTACTAATAGCTAATTCTAACTCAGTCAATTTAGTTTGTGAAAGACAGCTGTTACCCATAGAACCAAATGCTTGACCACAACATAAATTGGCCAAATTATCTGGATAGATAATATTTAAACCTAGTTTTTGGATTAAAGTTTGCATAGCATTTTGCTTATTATCAGTTGATAAACAATCTCCCATCATTCTGGTTCCACAACTTGGTAAATATATAATTGTCGATTGATTTGATTGAATATGGTTATTTATAAATTTAGCCTTTTGTGCACCTGAGACTTGATCATTATAAATAGGGATCATTGGTATTATACGTTTGGTAAACTGAGTAAACTTAGGTAACCGACCTTT
Organism: uncultured Neisseriaceae bacterium; assembly: GCA_937952895.1. GTDB lineage: Bacteria > Pseudomonadota > Gammaproteobacteria > Burkholderiales > UBA11063 > Aquella. The sequence continues at coordinate 4,453 of CALFYC010000083.1, read as the reverse complement.
ACCTAATACTTTATCTGAAAATTTAGCTATATTTAATATAGTTCTACTAAAATAAACTACCAAATTGAAATGCTTACCCAAAAAATTTGCCAAAAAAGAATTTTTGCTATTTTTTAAGGATAGAATATATTTACCAGTATCTATTCCAACTGGACATTCATAGGCACATAATCCAGTTGTTGCACAAGTTTTAACCCCTAAATAATTAAAACGCTTTAATCCAGCTTTATATGCTTTCTTATCCGTATTTTTTAAGCGATTTAAATAACGCGAAGTTGCAATTCTAGCTCTAGGTGTTAAACTTAAGTTCTTTGATGGACATAATTTTTCACAAAATCCACATTCAATACATTTATCAATTAAATCATCAACTTGTGTCATCTCTTTTAAATTTTGCATATGAATTTCTTGATTACTTGATAATATTACATCTGGATTTAAAATCCCATGTGGATCGAGTAAATGCTTAATTTGCCACATAATTTGATAAATCTTATCTCCCCATTCCAATTTAACAAATGGTGCAATATTACGACCACAGCCATGTTCAGCTTTTAAGGATCCTTTAAATTTAATTGCAACTAAATTAGCCATATATTGCATTAAGTTATTATAACGTTCAACTTCGATTTTACTATCAAAACGTGGAGTAAAAATAAAATGAATATTTCCCGACAACACATGTCCAAAAATTGCCGTATTTGAATAATTATATTTCTTAAATAAGTCATTTAAATCTTCAATTAAATAAGGTAAACTATTAATTGGTACTGCAATATCTTCAATCACTACGGTAGTACCTTTGGGACGAATTCCGCCAATTAAAGGTAGAATACCTTTTCTAAGCGCCCATAAATCATGACTTATTTCTTCGTTTGATGTGAACTCAATTTGATGGTAGATTGGTTCTTGATAAATTATTGGCTTAATCTGCTCAATCAGATTTAATAATTCACTTTCAGTTCCAGCAGATATTTCAACTAAAATTGCTGATGTATCGCTTTCAATTATTTTGGGTAAATACTTTCTGGCATGTTCCAATTTTTCAATTGCAATTAATGAACTATTATCTAATAATTCAATTGCATCAACTGCAAAATTATTTAATTTAATCACCAATTGCACAATACTATTTAAATTCTTACAATAAATTAAACTAACCGCTTTAAATGGTTTTACAGGAACACATTCATAGGTTACTTCACTAATAAAACCTAATGTTCCTTCAGAACCTACCATTAAATGCGCCAAAATATCAATAGGATCATCATAATCTAAAAATGCATTTAAACTATAACCACTAGTATTTTTAATTTTAAATTTATGATTGATTAAATCCGATATTTCACAATCTGAAATTATTTGCTGTTTTAAATTCTCTATTCCTTTGATAATTGCTGGATTATTACAACTAAATTCAGCCCGACTTACATCATCACTCGTATCCAACTTTGACCCATTTGCTAAAATTAATTGCATACCTGCTAATGTTTGATATGAGTTATGTTTTGTCCCACAACACATACCACTTGCATTATTTGCAACTATACCACCAATTTTACAGGCGTTAATTGAAGATGGGTCTGGACCAATTTTATAGTTATATGGCTTTAGTAATGCATTTGCTCTAGCACCAATTATTCCAGGTTCTAGACTAATCTGAGCTCCATTATTGAAAATTTTAAAATTTTGCCAACTATTATTTTCAAGAATTACTAAAATTTGATCAGTAACAGCTTGACCAGATAAACTAGTCCCTGCAGTTCTAAAAGTTAAAGGTAAATTAAATTGAGTAGCTAATTTCATCAGATGAATTATTTCATCTTGATTAATTACTTTGATAACAATTTTAGGCGTTAAACGATAAATACTTGCATCGGTTCCATATGCAAAACAACGGATAGGATCCGTAATAATTCGTTCTTTGGCAATATGCTTTTCTAATGCCCCAATAAATTGTTGCATATATCCTCCTAGTTAGGGTGGTGAAGCTGACTTAACTCAAGATGGTGACGCGACTTGGTTACATTAACAATCCGCATTACCTAATTCATTTTATGTTTCAGCGATTTATGCTAATGATTACGATCAAACTAGATATTTTCTCATTTTTCTCAAATTATAGTTCTACCATACTCGATTGTTTTAAGCTTAAATTTACATATCTATTTTGTTTGCAACCGTGAATAATTACGCTTCACTCGATTCATCACATAATCACCGTACATAATTGGTTCAAATTCGCTGCACCCTGAAATTAAAGGGGTTTGTAATAATTCTATCATTGCATGCATATTAGGATCAAAAAAGAAAGGGACAGAATAACGGTCTTGAATGGGATCATTAAGAACACGGTGAACAGAAGAAGTAAACACCCCGTTAGTCCAACGTTGCATTATATCTCCAGCATTAAGAACAAAAGTTCCGGGAATATTAGGAACATTAATCCAACCTTGAGTAGGATGTTTTACTTGAAGACCTCCAATATCATCTTGAGCAACCAATGTCATAAAACCAACATCAGTATGAGGAGCAATACCAAATTGATCTTCAAGCATATTATTTGATTGCCGAGGGTAGCGATGTAAACGTAAAAAAAATGTTGGATCAACAAAAAATTGATTTAAAGCGGTAGCTTTAAGTCCAAAAGCAACTGAGAATACTTCCACAATCTTTAAACTTAAGTCAATCATTGCATCTCGATATTTAGTCATTATTAATTTTAACTGGGGCATTTCAATTGGCCATTGGTTTGGGCCTGCCAAGTAATTCCCATTTACATAATCTTGATGATTTTCATCTATATCAAACATCATAATAAATGCTTCAGTAAAATTGGGATGCTTTGCCTTACTTCTAGTTGAGCCTTGAGTTGATACTTTTATTTGAGAAGTATTAATGGGTAAGTAACCACGAAAAGCTTTATTTTGTAGAATTTTAGTCTTAGCTTTCAAAGGTAATGCATGAAAATCTTTAGCTGCTTGGAACATATTTTTTAACAAAGTATCCGATATTTTATGATTTTTAATATATGCAAATCCAAGATTTTTAAAATTAAGTTTGATCTGTTCTGCCACAATATTAACCCCCTGAGGGCTATCCCATAAAGGTTGTAGGTCAATAGTTGGAAGAGCATCCATATTAATCCCCTAAAAACTTATCACTTAATTTTAGTGCATGCTATATTATAATATTATTCATAAGAGAATAGAGTCTAAAATTACAAATTAGCTAATCCAGATTATATGTTATAATAGCGAATGCATAGATCAAAGTATCTTTACTATGGGGGTTAATTTTATGCAAAATAATCGACAAAAAACTAGAGGTTTTACTTTAATTGAAATCATGGTAGTACTTGTGATTTTAGGGGTTATGGCTGCATTAGTTGTACCGCGTGTTCTAGGTAGGACCGAGGATGCACGTAAAGTAGCAGCTAAAAGTGATATTGCATCCCTTATGAATGCATTAAAACTTTACAATTTGGATAATATGCGTTATCCAACCAATCAGCAAGGTTTACAAGCTTTAGCTACTAAACCAACAGTTGCGCCAATCCCATCTAATTATAAAGATGGTGGTTATTTAGATAAATTACCAACTGATCCTTGGGGTAATCCATACCAATATCAAAACCCAGGTAAACATGGTGAAGTAGATGTTTATAGCTTTGGACCAGATGGACAAACTTCTGCAGGTGATAATGGTGCTGGTGTAATTGCTAATTGGCAATAAACTTACTAATTTAAACAATCTAAATTAGAGTTGAATTTTTCAACTCTAATTTATTTTATAGTTATATTAAAATGAGAACTAAAGGCTTCACATTAATTGAAATTATGATTGTTTTAGTCATAATTGCTGTAATGTCTGCTGTATTAGTTTTAAAAGTAACTGCGCCTAGCTATTCCAACTTTCTTAGTGATGCAAATAAAATTGCTACTTTATTAGAACTTCTAGGAGATGAAGCAGTATATACCAACAGTGTAATCGTTTGTGACATTGAAAATACTGGTTTAATTTGTCAACGCTATAAAAATGATGAGTGGAGTGATATTCGTTTATCAAATATTGCCAGTTGGAGCTGGCCTAAAAAACTCAAAATCACACAAGCTAATGTAAATGGCATTCCACTTAAAGATAAAGAAAAAATTCGCTTTTTCCCAAATGGTGATCAATCTTTACTTTCAATCCAAATAACCGATGGAATTAGAAATGCATGGATTGATGGCGACTTAAGCGGTAGTTTTAAAGTAAGTAATTAATATGAAACCAATTAATAAGTTGGGTTTTACCCTTATTGAATGTTTAGTTGCTTTATTAATTATTGCTATTGTATTAGCTTCTGCTACCAAAGCAATTGGTTCTTCAATTAATGATGTACGTGATAGTTATGTGCGTGAAATTGCTGATAGATCGGAAGAGCGTCGTGTAGGGAAAGAGTGTCTTCGCC
>CALFYC010000082.1 GCA_937952895.1 uncultured Neisseriaceae bacterium | reverse complement strand
TTTACAACAACCTATTAATTTATAAGATGATGAAAAAATTACTTGTTTATTTAACCCTACTGATAGGAATTTTTTCCTTTGCTCAATCTGGTGCTAAAATTGAATTTAAGGAAGAAACCATTAATTATGGTGAAGTTGAAAAAGGAAAAGATAACGGAATACGTATTTTTGAATTTACCAATACGGGAGATGCGCCTTTGGTTATCAAAAATGCCAAATCGAGTTGTGGCTGTACGGTTCCAGAATGGCCAAAAGAACCTATTGCTCCTGGAGGAAAAGGTCAAATTAAGGTTCAATATAATATGAATCCGGGTCCAATAAGTAAAACTATTACCATTGAAACCAATGCTACTAACAAAGAAAACGGTATGATTCCACTAAGAATAAAAGGAACTGTAGTTGTTAAGGAAGAAGTTAGTCCACTTCTAAAAAAGAAAACGTTTCCAAATTCATAAAGAAGAGTCCCATTAAAAGTGGGACTTTTTTTATAGAATTTTTTTCAATTGAAATTTATATTTTATCTGCTCACCATTTCGCTCGACTAAAATCGAAATCCATTTACCATCTTTTGATTGAAATAAATCCATTATCCATTGCATCGTCAATTGATGGGCTTGTTTATTATTAATTTTAAGGATTTTATCTCCTACTTGTAATCCTGCCTTTTCTGCGGGAGAATCTTTACGAATTGCATGTATTGAAAAAATTGGTTTTAGCTCAAATTTTTGTGTGAATTTTAAATCATCATCAAAAATAATTTCATTTTGATTTGCTGTTCTTTTTGGAGGCTGAACTCTTACAATTTGATTGATTAATTGTAAACCTGCATGCTGAATTTCTATACCCGACATGTTATATTCAAATGGAAGGGAAAACAAATTGTTTTTTTTGAAATAAAATTTCTTGTTTTTATAATCTAAAAACCAATTGAATCGTTTTAAAACATCGCCACCAATAGAACCATTTCGACCATTATTAACAAGAATTTGATTAAAAGCAGTAGTGTCTGGATATGAAACCAAAGCCTTTTTTAAAGCAAATCCACTAAAATCAATTTTATCAATTCTAGATCTTTTACCATTTATTTCACCCAACAGACCAACCCCAAGAAAATCATTAAAAAAATCAGTATTACATTTCAAGGTATCGTTTTCAAACAACCAAAGTCCATCGCCTAAACCAGAATCAAAGAGCACGTTAAATATTTGACTTTCATCATTTAAAGTTATTGGAATTTTAACATATGGTTTCTTTTTAATTATCGATACTTGCAATGTATTAAATCTTTTTAAACGAGAATCATTAGCTTTAAGTTCTTCTCTATGGAGTATTACTAATTTGTGCTCGTAATCAATTTCTACTAGATATGATTCAAAAAAACGACTCCCAATTATTCCATTAATGGGCAATCCTAATTTATTAATAATGCTAATATCTTGATCAGGTAAAAAAAGAACATCAAAATTAGAATCTGCATACTCATTTACAGATAACAAATTGTTTTTTAGCCTATATCCCGAAACAACATTGCCATTTCCAACCCCTTTAATAAATATTTTATCTTTTTCATCAAGATTAGAGAGTAATGTATCTTGGGGTAAATCAAATAAAATAGTATCATCAGAACCAGTATCAAGAATCATTTTAAGAGGAATTCCATTAAAATTGACATCAATAATGATGAGATTTTGAATGAATTCGAAAGGAATTTTGATTTTGTTTTTTTTTGGATTCCATAAAAAATTAGTTTGCGAATATGAAGTCACTTGCAATGTAATCAATAACACTATAGAAATTACTAATTTCATTTTAATTCATTTGTATAAATGTAAGAAATTAAAACTAAACTATTATCTATTTAACATATTTTAATATCAATTAATGTACTTTTCACAAAAAAAAATCGCAATTTTGTACGTATAAAAAAATAATCATGCCAAAAGTTTCAATAAAAGGGCAACAAATGCCAGAATCTCCAATTAGAAAATTGGTACCTTTTGCAGAAATTGCTAAAAAAAAAGGTCATAAAGTATATCATTTAAATATTGGTCAACCCGATATTAAAACGCCAGAAGTTGCCTTAGAAGCAGTAAAAAAAGCTGATATTTCAGTTCTTGAATACAGTCATTCTGCAGGTTTTGAAAGTTATAGAACAAAACTTTCTCAATACTATAAAAACCATGGGTTACCAATAGATACTCAAGATATTATAATTACAACAGGAGGTTCTGAAGCTTTACTTTTTGCTATGGGAAGCACTATGGATGCAGGAGATGAAATTATAATTCCCGAACCCTTTTATGCTAATTATAATGGATTTTCAACAGCGTCAGGTGTGAAAGTAGTTCCAGTAATATCAGGAATTGAAACTGGGTTTGCTTTACCACCAATAGAAGCATTTGAAAAATTAATAACTCCTAAAACAAAAGCTATTTTAATTTGTAATCCTGGTAATCCAACGGGATATTTATATTCGCAAGAGGAAATTTTAAAATTAGCTGAAATTGTAAAAAAATATGATTTGTTTCTAATCGCCGATGAAGTATATCGTGAATTTATTTATGATGGTGATAAACATTTTTCAGTAATGAATGTACCTGGACTTGAAGAACATGCTATAATGATTGATTCTGTTTCTAAACGATATAGCATGTGTGGCGCTCGTATTGGTTGTATTGTTTCTAAAAATAAAGAAGTAATGGCAACGGCAATGAAATTTGCACAAGCTAGATTAAGTCCACCTACTTATGCTCAAATTGCCAGTGAAGCTGCTTTAGAAACTCCTCAAAGTTATTTTGATGCTGTTATTTCAGAGTATAAAGATCGTAGAGATACTTTAATTACTGAATTGATTAAAATTGAAGGTATTAAAGTAGCTACTCCAAAAGGCGCTTTCTATTGTATTGCTAAATTACCTATAGATAACGCTGATAAATTTGCTGACAGTGATCGAAAATAGCCTTTTGCTGCTAGTATTTCATAATTCTCTATTTCTGTTGGCGAGTATAAGCGATAGCGTGCTAATTCTGGTAAAAGTCTAATTACATTGTGCCAATCTTTAAGTTTAATGAAGACTATTAATAATTGTTTTAGCACTAATTTGTTATTGCCGTACTCCATTTGCAAATGGTTTAAAGTCGCTAAAGCTGCTTCATGCTCTTTGTTTTTTAATTGTAAATCTGCTTGCATTAGACCAATCGACAAACCGCTTTTTGGCGAACATTCAAAAGCTTTACGTAAATATTCATCTCGTTTATTAATATCAAATAAACCCTGTGCGGCACGTGCGGCAGTTAAATAATTAATCAAAGGCTTGTATTGGTTTTTAGCTGCCCGTATCAATAATTTTTCAGCTTTTTTATAATTGCCTTCTGCTAGCTTTAGCAAGCCATCACTTGTTTGTGAGTAAGCTTTTTTTTGTTGATGATTTCTAAACCATAATTTTGTTCTTTGTGGAATATCAAGAATAAAACTTAAAAAACTTAACAGCTTGTGCATGACAACCACTGTAAGCAATATAAAAATGACACCCAACCACAGGCTCAATTCAATTATCCAGGTTTTATATGAAATTAGAATATAACCGCTATCTTGCTTAATGTACAAACCAAGTAGTATAGAAAATAAAACTACGGTTATAAAAATAAAAAGTTTTTTCATATGGTAACTATTGAGTTATTAGCTTTTCGTTAGATACTGGGCTCTGTTTTTTATCTTGGATTAATTTATCAATTTGATCTGCCAGACTATATAGCTCAGGTAAATCTGGATTAATATTGACATCTTTGATGCCGTTTAATAAATTAGTTAGCTTTGACTTTAAATCAAGATTATTAGCAAAATATAAATTTGTATTACGAATTAAATCATTGATATCAGCTGTAAAAAAGTTTTGATTGCGTTGTTGAAGATCAATACTTAACTCAGCAGTTTTTAATTTGAAATAAGTTTTAATCAGATTGATGTTTTCTTCGTTTTGTAATTTAGCAAAGCTAACATCAGAGCCTTTGATGTTTCTAATTTTTACTAATTCGAAAAAGTTGTCTTTGAAGTTAACAACAAATTTTTGCCATAAAGTTTCATTACTTTGACTTTCAGGCACCCTATTCTGTCGGCTCACTGCTTTTTCATTTTTTATTGCTGATACAAAATCTAAAACTGAGACTTTATCAATAACATTGGCATACTCTTGTAGAGCTGCTTTTATCTGAACCATATCGGCTTGCTTGATGCCTTTGAGTTGTTCAATCTTAATTAAAATATTTTTGCGCAAAGTTTGTAATTCATGATTAGTTGCTTGTAATAAACCTCTCTGCGCCATCTCAAGCAGCTGCAAAGTAGAATCAATATCTTTCTCAATGCTAAGCTTTACTATGGCAAGAGCAACTAAATTTTTGACATTGATCAGATTAGCTTCAAAACTTGATTGTTGAGCAGCAGTAGAATTAAGGACAGTATTCATATTAGCTATTTGAGTTTTAAGTTGCTCTAAATCTGAGCCCAGATGGATGAACTTTGCCATTTCTGCTTTTGTTATGTAGTCAGAATTATCAGCACTTATAGAACTCTCTGCTGTTCTATAGAT
>CALFYC010000081.1 GCA_937952895.1 uncultured Neisseriaceae bacterium | reverse complement strand
CTTCCGATCTACTACCTCAATAAATAAAAAAATAAAAACAATCTCTACATTATCACAAGTCAACAAACGTTTTAATGAAATAACAAAATGGCCCCTTTTGGGAAAATTTATTTTGACTCAAATCAAAGATCAGGCAGAAAATAAGATCGAGCTCTACAGCCTTGCTAAACGTCTTCCTTCAGAACACCCTCTGGACAAATACCTAAAACTTAAATTAAGCACAAAAAATGAAATATACCAAATAAAGTTCGAGAATCAATGCAACCATGCAATTGATATGCTCATCGCAACCAATCCCCAACCGGGCCTTACAGACTACAAAATCAGCCCAGAAAATATTGCTGACCTCAAAATATTGGCTTTTGGTGTACGATATAAACTTATTGCGCAAGAGTCAATGTATAAAGTATTTAATAAGACACCGTGTCATAAAACTTTATTATCAACAAAATATTTCTAAATTCAGTACTCCAGCACAAGTTAAATTACAATATATAACCTTGTCAGTAGATCAATTGGCTAAAAAAATGATAGTTACTGATGCTGAAATTAGTCAATATATTGCTAATCATTCAGCACAAGCAGATCAACGTCAAGTTGATGTATCTCATATTTTATTCCAAGTTCCAGCTAATGCAACTCCTGAACAAAAGCAGGTAATTAAAGATAAAGCTTTAAAAGTTTTAGCACAAGTTAAATCAAGTCCAAGCCAATTTGCAAGTCTTGCTAAACAATATTCACAAGATCCTGGTTCTGCAAGTAATGGTGGGGATTTAGGATTTTTTGGTCATGGGGTTATGGTTAAACCATTTGAAAAAGTTGCATTTTCATTAAAGCAAGGACAAATTAGTGATTTAGTTGAAACTCAATTTGGGTTTCATATTATTAAATTAAATGCGGTTAAAGGTGAAGATGGTAAGTATTCACGTGATTTAGCAATCACACAGTTACAAAAAGCTAAAGCGAATGGCCAAATTCAAAAAGATGTTGAGCAATTAAATGATATTACTTATAACCAACCTCAAACATTGGATCCAGCTGCGAAAAAATTTGGTTTAAGCTTATATACTAGTGAGTGGGTTAGTCGTGGGGCTACTTCGGGTGCTTTTGCTAATCAAAAGATTCAAAAAGCAATCTTTACACAAGACGTAATTGAAAGTAGAAATAATAGTACAGTGGTTGATATGGGTGATGGTTCTTATAGTGTGTATCGTGTAGTTGATTATAAACCAATGACCGTAGAGCCAATTAGTCAAGTAAATGACCAAATTGTTGAACAATTAAAATTACAAAAAGCATCATTAATGGCGGCTCAAGAAGGGCAAAAAGATATTCAATTGTTACAACAAGGAACATTAAAATTGCCATTTGCAGATAATCAAAGTATAAATCTGCTTGCACAAAATAAAAACATTTCAGTACAAACTGCTAAACAAATATTTGGAGTTAGTTTGGCTAAATTACCAGCTTATACTGGATCACTAAACCAAGATAATAGTTTTGTAATCTATAAGATAAATAGTGAAACTGTTGACCCTAGTTTTATGCAACAAAATGGTAGAGTTGTCACACAAATTAATGCAAGTAACTCAATGCTTGATTTATCAGCATATGTTGCTTCATTAAGAAATAAATATAGTGTAAATTATAAATTAGATCGTTTGCAAGCAGATAAGAGCCAGCAGTAGTAAATTTTGTTCAAACTGATTATTATAGGTAGTTAACATTTATGTTAGTTCGGCAAATTGAGCAAAATTTATTGTTTGCTAATCAGATAGATCGAGATTTATTACATATACAAGCTAATAAACTACTAAATCGTCGAGTAGATTTTTGTGATCTTTATTTACAGTCGTCATTAAGTGAGTCTTGGGCTTTAGATGAGGGTATTATTAAGTCTGGTAGTTTTGCAAATACCCAAGGTATAGGTATTCGCGCAATTTGTGGTGAAAAAACCTTTTTAAGTTATTCTAATTTAATTAATCCTACGGTAATCAATCAATTAACTGATAACCTGTTTATTAAGCAGGTTAATAATCAATCCGTGCCAATTTGTAGTGATGAAATTGGTAATCGTGGCTTCAGCTTATATAGCATTGATAATCCAGTAGCTGGATTTTCTAGTATTGATAAAACCAATTTACTTCATAATATTAATAATATTGCTCGTAAGTTAGATTATGTAACTAATGTTATTGCTAATCTTTCAATTGAGTATGATGAAATATTCATTGTTAGAAGTGATAATAAAACAGCTTCAGATATTCGTCCATTGGTTCATTTAAGTATTAGCGTAATTATTGAAAAGGCTGGTAATATTGAACGTGGAAGTAGTGGTGTTGGTGGACGTTATTCATTAGATAGTTACACGCTAGAAATTCTAAAGTTTCATATTGAGAAAGCACATCAACAAGCAATTCTGAAAACTGAATCAATTGAGGCACCTAAGGGTCAAATGCCGGTTGTATTGGGTAATGGATGGGCTGGGGTTATACTTCATGAGGCGGTTGGTCATGGCTTAGAGGGTGATTTTAATCGTAAAGGCACTTCCGCTTTTAGCAATAAAATTGGGACACAGGTAGCAAGTGAGAATGTAACAATAATTGATGAGGGTTGTATTGAAAATAGGCGTGGATCATTAAATATTGATGATGAGGGTAATCAAACGCGCAAAAACGTCTTAATTGAAAATGGTATTTTAAAAGGCTATATGTTTGATGAGTTAAACGCACGTTTAATGGGAACAAGATCAACTGGCAATGGTAGACGGGAATCTTATGCAAGTCAACCAATGCCTAGAATGACAAATACTTATATGTCAGGCGGTAAATATACCCATGAAGAGATTATTGCATCAGTCGGTGAGGGCTTATATGCTGAAAGTTTTGAAGGTGGGCAAGTAGATATTACTTCTGGTCAATTTGTTTTTAATGCAAGTAATGCATGGGTAATTAAAAATGGTAAATTGGCCTATCCAGTAAAAGGTTGTGCGTTAGTTGGTAGTGGCCCTGAATGTTTGAAATATGTTTCAATGGTTGGTTCTGATTTGGCATTAGATCACGGCATTGGAGTATGTGGTAAAAATGGTCAATCTGTTCCAGTGGGTGTGGGGCAGCCAACAATACGAATTGATCAAGGTTTGGTGGTGGGGGGAGCATAGTTTATATTTTTCAAATATAAATTTTTGAATTTATGTTAATGATAAGAATAGAAAAATTTTGATAAAATTGCTTTCTTGTATTGGAAAGAGCTTACGATTAGGTTTGTTATTAACTTTATTGAATATTGGTAATTGTTATGCAAATCCAATTCAAATTAATTCGGTAACATCTATATATATTAATAGTGTTGATTATACTCAATTTTAAAATGTTGAGGTTGGTGGCGGGACCTGGAATTCAATGTGTTATTTAGTTTATAACTTATTAATACGTAGAGCCATTAAATATCCACTATGCATTCTATCAGCCGTAGAATCTAATACTTGTAGTGGCAAAATTCCTTTTGCTAAGCTTTTAGCTTATTCTCCCACAGATACGTTTTATATAATCCAATTGTTACGAAGGGCGGATTAACTGATTGGAATCAGTTTAATTGTGGTTTAGAAAGTGCAACCCAATTACCACCTCAAGTGATCTGTCCTTATAATTCTTTGAAAAATAATAATTTAGGCGTTGCTGATGGTTGTTTCCCTAAGGAAATTAGTATTGTTAGTAAATCTGTGTTTGCATTTTATTATCTAAACAAATTCCATTGAGGATTATACGGTTTATCTTGGACTGGGATACCTGTTGCAGATGGAACATGGGTGCTTACCGCGGGGCATTGTTTTGGAACTGGTAATGGGTTTTTTGCTGATGCAAGCAAACTTTTTATATTGCCAGGAAATCCATCTTTGCATAATGAGTTATTGCCTGAATCAATGCAAAAATTAGGCATGTCAGTTGAAAGTTAGTATTTATTAAATTCAGCTGGAGAATAATCACATTGTGAAAATAACTGTCAATATTATGTTGATTTTGCCTTATTAAAATTAAAAAATAAACGATTTAATAATCCAGTTTCTTTTATTGCAAGTAATGTCAAATAAATATTGGGGATATTGTTTGGATTGATGGTTGCTCAATGTTGGAGAATTTGGAGTTATTAGGAATGGACAATTATATTATCGCAATGAATTCTATTACGGTCAAGAATCATCTGGAGTATTATATTCTGTTGGCACATTGCCTGATGCAAATAATTATTTTTGGAAATTTGATGGTAATTGTGATTCTGGGGGGTACTATTTATATCACGTAATAACCAATTATATTTAATTTCAACTCTAACTGGCGGAACTTACTTTGATGCATCGAATATTAATTGTCAATTACCTGGTACAGAATTACAAAATATGTCAGTCCAGTATTGGGGTGATACAATTAATGGGATTATTAACGGAATTCTCAATCCAAGGGACCACATAGTTAACTCTAATTGATAATAAATATCATATTAATCCTTAATGTAGAGCCATCATATATTAGCGGTTATACGAATAATATTTATACTCTGTTGTATCATGTGAGATAAAAAAGCTAAA
>CALFYC010000080.1 GCA_937952895.1 uncultured Neisseriaceae bacterium | reverse complement strand
TTTCCCTACACGACGCTCTTCCGATCTATTTAATTGACAATTCAATTGATCTTAATGAATATAAACCTGCTTATATCTATGAAGTTGAATACTATCAAGGAACAAGCCAACCCTCAATTACCGCGGTATTGGTTAGATTAATAAAGAAAGATGTTGATCTTGATCTAGATGGAGAACATCTAAGCTTTATTTATAGAAAAGATGATTTGACTTTACTTGGCTATACAAATATGAAAACCCAAGAAAATAAGCATCTAACAGACCACCAAACAGCTTTAGATAGGGCTTGCTTATTTTTAAAACATTTTGCTTTTGATTTAATTAATAAAGATACGGAGATACCTAAATTATTAAAAATAGCCATTGGTGAGCGTATGACATTTAAACCTGCTTTATTAATTGATAATGTTGAAATTCGATGGATAGATGAACATACAGAAACCATTACTAAAAATGGTATTAGATTCAGTATTACTGGTTTAAAAGTTAAAATGCATCTACCTAAAACTGGTCTTTGGGCTTGGGTTATTGTTGATAAACATGGGTATGTTATTACATTTGAACGAAATATCAGCTGGAATTTTCCTCAAATGAAGCGCGAAACTCAAATGTGGCTACATGACAAATGGCTAATTGCACAAAAAATCATAAAATGAACGTCCTGGCATAATTTATAATTAAAACCACTTATTTTACTAGTGGTTTTAATTTAATAAACCTTAGCATATAAAATAATCTTTTACATTATATTTAAAAATACTTTAACCACCCCTTGACAATTCAATAACAAATCGCATACAATATATCTCTCTGATTGAACCTTAATAGGTTCTCAGCGTGTCGGGGCGTAGCGCAGTCTGGTTAGCGCACTTGATTTGGGATCAAGGGGTCGTGAGTTCGAATCCCACCGCCCCGACCATTTTCTAAGCGCGGGCCTAATTTAGCACTAGATTTGCGCTCGTAGCTCAACCGGATAGAGCACCGGCCTTCTAAGCCGGGGGTTACAGGTTCGATTCCTGTCGAGCGCGCCATTTTGTGCCTTATGGTGGATGTAGCTCAGTTGGTAGAGTCCCGGATTGTGATTCCGGTTGTCGTGGGTTCGAGCCCCATCATTCACCCCATCGAAGATTCTTTGAATAAAATAAAAGCAATTTCTAAATTCATACATAACACTTGTTACAATATTATTTAACTAATTACATGCTTTAAGAATATAGATGCGCAATCTCTTCATTGTAATAAGTATATTATTAATTGTAGCAGAAAGTTCTTATTTTAGCACGATTATAAAAAGCTAATGCTGCAACACCTAATCAATGTACAACCATATTTAACCCTTACCATACAACTGGGTAAAAATCTTTCCTATTTAAAATTTAACAATCCTAAATTAAATTATTATATTGAAAGTGGCTTAAAAAAGTAAGCTTTTCATTAAGGTTGCTTATGCACAATTATTAACAGTTAAATTAAGTGAAGATTTTAATGAAATTAGCCAAGTTATCTTAAAAAATGACCTTGATAACTTGGCTAAAATATAATTTATTTAAAATAATTAATTACACACCGTTCCACTTGGCACTTCTAAATTAATCCCATTTGGATAGCCACGATAATGTATTTGATATAATTTATTTAAATATGCTAAAAATCCAGTAGTTCCACAACCTAGACGCTCAGCTAAAGAATGCCAATCCGGCTTATTACTATTATTAGTAACCGCAACACTAGACCACGAAGCTTCTGAAAGTCCAGCCATTTTAGGTGATGCCATATAGATTAAATGATCGTAACTTGCCATATTTTCACCCCATAGCGCCCCCTCTACCCCTAGAATATTTTGTTGATATTCAGATGAAATAGATTCGATAACAGTAGTTGCACTAATCGCACTAGACAAAGAAGCATAAGTATCCGAAAATTGTGTTGCCCATGAAAAACCAGGCTCCGTAATTGCTGGAGTATAAGTTAAATCAAAATAATTTTGATCAGCAAAATCAAGAACTACTGGATAACTACTTTCAGCTAAGGTTTTAGCCTGATTATATCCAACAGCTCCTGTAACATTCCAAATCCAAACATGTCCGCTATTACTCGCAGGAACAACATCTGAACCTAAACTTTCAGTATCTGTTTGCACATATTGCTGCCAGCCTGATAATTTTAAAGATTCATTATTT
This sequence comes from uncultured Neisseriaceae bacterium, assembly GCA_937952895.1. Taxonomy (GTDB): domain Bacteria; phylum Pseudomonadota; class Gammaproteobacteria; order Burkholderiales; family UBA11063; genus Aquella. Next base: position 3,158 of record CALFYC010000080.1, on the reverse strand, counting down.
GAAGATAACATAGCAAAAAATTTTTGTGATTTAGCCAGAGCATCTAAATTTTCCCAATCGCCTTGACAACTTGTATCTGAAGTCCAAGCTCCACTACTTACTTCATCACCACCAACACTTACTTCATTAGTAACTTTATATAGTGTTGTTTGTTGATTAAATAGCTGTGCAATATTATTAACAATATAATTCATATTTGTAGTAAATGATTCACCAACTGAAATACTTGTATTATAAGTACAAACCGGAATTACATCATCTGAATAACCTTGCACGGAAATATATCTAGATGTATCATTTGGATCAACAAATGCACTTGGTAAAGCTTTAATCAATGCTCGAGCATGTCCTGGCAAATCAACTTCTGGAATAATAGTCATTGAACGTTTATTGGCATAATCAATTAATTTAGCAATGTCAGTAGGACTATATGTTCCAGTATAACTTGTATTCACAGATGGATAAATTAAATCATTAATATTTGTAACATCTAAATTTGCTTGGAGTAGATAAAGTCCAATCATACTATAAATTCCATAGCCACGTGAGTCAGCAAGATTTAAAATTGTAGGATAATTAATTAACCCAAGTCTGAATCCTTCATCATCAGCAAAATGAACATGTAAAGTATTTAATTTATGAGTTGTTGCTAAATCAATAACTGATTCAACTTCACTAACTGTAAAAAAATGACGAGCAGTGTCTAGTAATAGCCCACGATATTTAAAACGTGGATAATCTATAATAATTCCTGCATTAATCGTACTACTTTGATTCCATAACTGACGTAATGTTTGCAATGCATAAAATACTCCTGTATTATTTAATGCATTAATTGTTATAGCACTATCAGTCACAATAATTTGATAGCCTTCTGGATTACTTTCAATTACTGATTGATTGCTAATTTCATTAATGATAATTCCTGTAGAACTTGAAGTATTATCAATAGATGCTATTACATTAATGTCTTTGGCCAAATCATCTTGCATAAACCTAGCTACGGTATTATCGTTTCCTGGCATCAAATTATGGATTGCAACTTCAGAATTCAAACTAAACATCCCACTTCCAGGCTCATAACTAACAGGCGTTGGAATAATATTTAAACTTATAGATTCATTATTTGAATTATCCCAATCTTGCGTAATTTTTGTGTTAATTGAAGTTTCAACAACGCTTGAATCATAATCTACAAAATCATAGTTAGAGCTCTCAGGAGTTGCATTTAATACCGTGCTACCACTAATGATAAAGAAACTTTGTGGTGCTGCAGAGTAGTTAGATGGCTTCCATTGATTATTTTGCAATAAGTTAATTATATAATTCTTACCTGAAATTAATGGAAAATTTGTAGTTGGGGCTAAAACTGTTAAATAACCAGCACTTAAATCTGATTCAGTAATATTACTTTCAATTTGGTAACTTAAATTAGCACAAGTATTCGTTCCACTTTCACAAATATTCATCACTAAATTAGGATTGATATTTTGCGTGTCTGACACTAACTGATTATAAGAACGTGGCATATAAAAGCCAAATTTCCAGTAATTGATTGCATTAGTTCCCGTATTAGATAATTCTATTTTTATAGAAAATTCACTAGCTTGGGTATCACTTTCAGTTTTAAGAATACTAACTTTATTAATTATAAATGAACTTGAAGCCGAACTAGTTGAATTACTGCTTCCTGAATTACAAGCAGAAAGTAAAATTACTAATATACCTATTAGTAAGCTATAAAACGTAGAAATTTTCATCATTACTCCTAAAAATCATAATAAACCAGCTTTTAAAAAACACTTATTATAGCGAATATATCAAATATTTAGCGAAATATTTTAGTTAAAATAGCAAATCGAAGTCAAAACAATTTATATTCTTAAGAAATCTTAGTTTCATTATCAACAATTTTTATATCTCCTTTATTTTGTAAAACAATGTTTATCCTAGCCAAAATTACTGGCATTATAATCCATCAAACTCTGTCTAAACTGACGAATCTACCCTATCTTAGAAGATTTATAATATGGTCATAAGACAATCTAGAACTTTAGTCTATCATATATAGATTTAAAATAAATCCTTTAATATTTGCTATAATCACAACCTTATTTACATGCTTATGGTAATTGCAAATGAAGTCTTCATATAAATTTAATTATATAACAACTTTAATCATCTTATGTGCTGGATATTTTGTTGATTTTTATGATTTAACTATTTTTTCAGCAAGCTATACCGAACTAATCCCACAGCAGTTTCAAATAATAGATCCTCTAAAGATTCAGCAATTATATTTAACTCTAACAAATTGGCATAATTTAGGGATTTTCACTGGCGCTATTTTATTTGGAATAATGGGAGACAAGCTTGGTAGAACTTATATCATAAGGTTTAATATATTGTTTTATTCCAGCGCAATAATTATAAGCATTTTTACTAAATCTATTTTTATATTTTCGATACTTCGCTTTATAACTGGCATGGGACTTGCATCAGAATTTGCCATTTCAAGTGTGTTAATTAGTGAAATTTTTTCTGTTAAAGTAGCTAATCGAAGCGCTGCCATTTTATATTCTTCAGGAATTTTAGGTGGGATAACAGCAACATTTTTTTCAGTTTTATCTTGGAAAACAATGTTCATATTAGGTGGTATTGCTGGCATTATTATTTATGTAGCCAGATCTAAAATTTATGAATCACATCTATTTGAAAAAATTTATAATATGAAGCATATTACTAAAGGTAAATTATCTGAGATTATCTTAAATAAAGCTAATTTAATTAAAACTATAAAGTTATGGTCAATAATATTACCATTTCAGTTACTAATTTCAATCATGTTTATTTTTCCAAACTTCATGAATTTAGGAATTAATACTCATACAGCGATTAAAATTTTACTTATTGGTTTTTTTAGTGGTAATCTAATTAGTACTTTTTTAGGTGCTCTAATGATCAATTGGTTTAAGAATTATAGAATTTATATTATTATTAATATAATACTTGTTATATTTTTATTCTGTTTTATTGGTTTTTAGTTAATATGGCTAAAAAGCTTATTTCTACCTCTAAAACTGTAGCTTATTTGCGTGTTAGTACTACTGAACAAGATATTGAGAAAAACAAAGCTCAAATTTTGCATTTAGCAAATG
>CALFYC010000079.1 GCA_937952895.1 uncultured Neisseriaceae bacterium | reverse complement strand
AAAATAGATATTGGGATCGAATTTCACACATCCTTTTTGAACTTAGTGGTAATAACAATATTAAATTGATAACAAGTAGACGAGATAACGCAACAAAGCATCCTGAAATATCTCAGAATAAAACACACTCTAACTCTAAACACTTAAAAGAAATTCAAGAAACATTACAACATGCAACCAAATTAAATGCGCATTATACTTTTGATTCTTTGGTGCGAGGAAACTCTAATCAATTAGCTTATGCAATTGGTATGCATATTACTCAAAAGCCGGGAAATAAAAATCATAACCCTCTCTTTATTTATGGTGGAGTTGGGTTAGGTAAAACACATTTAATGCAAGCCATTGGTAATGAAATTCACAAAAAAAACCCCAAAGCTAAAATTCGTTACTTACATGCTAATGATTATATCCAAGATGTGGTTAAAGCCTCGATGCGACAAGGTTTTGATGAACTAAAAAAATATTATAATGGCCTTGATTTATTATTAATGGATGATATTCAATTTATTGCTGGAGATAAAACCAAAACTCAAGAAGAGTTTTTTTATACCTTCAATGCCCTCCTTGATCGGAATAAACAAATCATTATGACTTGTGATACTTACCCAAAAAATATCTCCAATCTTAACGAGCGCTTAATTTCTCGCTTTGCCTCCGGTCTAACAGTAGAAATCCAACCTCCTGAATTAGAAATGCGTGTGGCAATTTTGAAACTTAAAGCTGAAGATAGTAATATCAATTTAGATAATGAAGTAGCTTTTTTTATTGCACAAAATATTAAATCAAACGTACGTGAATTAGAAGGTGCTTTAAATAAAGTTATTTATCAAGCTCAATTTTCAGGAAAAGGCATCAGTCTTGCTGTTGCTAAAGAAGCCTTGATGGATATTTTAGCGGTAGAAAACCGATCAGTTTCAATCGATGATATTCAAAAAACCATCTGTGATTTTTATAAAATAAAAATCTCCGATTTACTCTCCAACAAACGCACCCAAATTATTGCAAGACCGAGACAAATTGCAATGACATTAGCAAAAGAACTCACCCAACACAGCCTTCCGGCAATTGGTGAAGCGTTTGGTGGACGTGATCACTCAACGGTTATTCACGCACAAAAGACTATTACCGGATTACGTAAAACTGATCAAAAAATAGAACGTGAATATAGTTTATTAATTCAAATGTTAAATGTTTAAGGATAGTTTAGATATGTTGTTAAAACTGAAACGTGATATCTTATTAAAACCATTAGTATTAACCAATGGGTTTGTCGATAAAAAAATGACAATGCCCATTTTATCTAATGTGTATATCAAGAAAATTCATAATAATATAACAACTATTGCTAATGATATGGAAATTCAAGTAAGTATTATTAGTTCTGGTGATATGGAAGGTGAAGATTTTACAATTACTTTGCCGGGTAAAAAATTACAAGATATTTTAAAAATTTTTACTGAAAATGTAGATATTACTTTTGAACGTCAGGACAATAAAGTATTAATTAAATCAGGTAAAACTAAATTTACCTTACAAAGCCCTCCTGCTGAACATTATCCATTAATTAAGGTACATGATGATCTAATTTGTCAATTTTCGATTAACCAGATGATTTTAAAAGGTTTAATCGGACAAATTCAATATGCAATGGCTGATAAAGATAGCCGTGGTTTTTTAAATGGTATGCTTTTTGAAGTTAAAAATGGTCAACTAAATTTAGTAGCAACAGACGCTCATCGATTGGGATTTGCAACTACTCCATTAAGTGACACAGTTCCTAATAGTAGCACGATTATTCCACGTAAAACTATTTTAGAATTATACAAACTTCTTGAAGATAGCGGGGAAGATTTATTAATTAAAATTTATCCAACTCAAGTGTTTTTTGAAACATCAAGCAAACAATTGATAACCAAAGTAATTGACGGAAAATACCCTGACTATGAACGAGTTATTCCAATGAGTAATGATAAATTATGTTTAATTAATCGCCAAAATTTATTACAAGCTGTTGATCGAGTATCGGTAATTGGAATTGATAAATTAAAAACCATAACTTTTGATCTTAGCTATAATAAATTAGCTATTTCATGTCATAATGAAGAACAAGAAGATTCACGTGATGAATTAGAAGTAGAGTTTGCATACGAAACAGCACTTAAAGTTAATTTTAATATTAACTATGTGCGTGAATTATTAAGTAATTCCGAAAGTGAATATTTACAATGGGCTTTCTTTGATGGACAAAGAAGCGTATTAGTAACCATTCCAAATGAAACCGACTTTAAATCAGTCATTATGCCTTTAAGAGCATAAAGGTTTCAAGTAATGCTAAATAACCTAATTTGGCGAAGCTTACTAATTATCTTTATGTTGCCATTAGTAAAAGTAATGGCAACTACTTCTAACATAAATCTTAATATCAACCATATCACCATTGGTCAAGTTAATGGAAATAATGCATATAAAGCATTTTCATTAAATGGAATGGGGCTTGATGCTAACCCAAAAGCATTTTCTATATTTATAGAATTTACAAATCAAGGGGAACAATTAAATAATTGGCAAATTGGGTTTTATATGCCACGAGTCTTATATAAGGCTAAAAAAACCAATGCTGATATTGTTATGCAGATTTGTAAATCGGGTGGGCAAAATTGCTCTAACCTGGCTCTTAAAAAAACTAATTTTACTGAAAGCGATCTAAGTTATGCTTTTACAACAGTATTAGCACCAGTATCTTCATATCCGCTTTTAAAATCAACTAAATATCTAATTCGCATCTTACATAGCAATCAAGGTCAAGTACTCAAATACACATCAGCCCCACAAAGCTTTTTTATTATTGTGAATAACCAAGCTATTAATTTAGCCACCAATAAAAACATTTATACGTTTTTAGATTATAATATAGAATCAGTAAAACAAGGCATTCACCAAAATACTAATTCTAATTGGCACGATTCTTCAACAATAACTACCGATAACATGATTATCCCAACACCTGCAAATTTTCGCACAATGCAAGGTACAACAAAAATTACCAACAATATCGATATTATAAACAATATGCCCAATAGTAATTTAGTTGAAGATTTCATAAAAAACACTTTAACGAATGATTTAAAGGTAACAATAAATTCACACAATAAAATAAGTAATCAAATCACATTAAGCCATGTTGATTTAAAAAAAATTAAAAATAACCCCGAAGCCTATAATTTATTTATTAAAAATGGCAAAATAACTATTGGAGCAAATACTAATGCTGGATTATTTTATGGTTTTATAACATTACGTCAAATTTTAAATCAAAATAAAATCCATATTCCTAATCTAGAAATTCAAGATTATCCAAGATTTAAATATCGCGGCTTATTACTTGATGTTGCAAGACATTATTTCACACCTAATGAAATTAAGCAAGTGATTGATATTATGGCAACCCATAAATTAAATACACTACATTTACATTTAACTGATGATGAAGCATTTAGATTAGAGATTCCTAATTATCCTAATTTAACAGCAATAGGCAGCACTAGGGGGTTTAACCAAAAAATTATAGGCACTGATCTTCAACAAGGTAATTTAAATAAACAATTAAGTAGTGCAAATTTACCTAATATCAACACTAAATATGGAAATTTCTATACTATAGATGAAATGACTGATATTATTAAATATGCCAATTTAAGGGCAATTACAATAATTCCAGAAATTGAGATTCCGGTTCATGCTAGGGCTATGATGAAAGCTTTACCTGAAATATTCTATGACGAAGGTGATTATAATTCATTTACAGGGTCTAATTATAATATGCTACCTGTATGTAAATATGATACAAATAGCCAATTTAAACAAGCAATTAATCAAATTATTCTTAGCACTGACAAAATATTTAGCCAACAATCAACAGTATACTTCATTCCACATGAAATAAGTGTTGGCGGTGATGAGGTAAGTAAGTATGCATGGGTTAATTCACCAACTTGTAAAGATTGGCCAAATTTATCTGCATTAGAAAAAGAGCACTTATTTTTTAATAAACTCTCTTCCAACTCAGAACTTAAACAGATTAAATTTTCAGGATGGCATGAATTGGTCCAAAATGATGATAATTCAATTGACCAACTCAATTTAAACTCAACAAAAACCGGACATATTTGGGTATGGAAAACTATGGAATCGGGGATTTCTTCAACAATTCAGCTATCCAATGCAGGCTATAATACAATCACAGCATTTGCTGATTTAACTTATTTTGATATAGCTTACTCTCCAGATAAGGAAGAACCTGGATTTTCCTGGGCAACCAATTACTCAAATACCTATACTGCTTTAAAATCCTCTGTAGCTACCAGTGCAGCAATTAAAAATAAAACCAATAAATATCCAGATAAAATTTTTGGAATTGAAGGTGCGCTATGGACTGACGTAATTCCTGATTTTGATAGTTTAATCTATATGGCATTACCAAAAATGGCAGGGCTATCAGAAGCATCATGGTCACGCGAAGAAATCACAACTAACTCTGATTACCCTAATTGGTTTAGTCTAACAAAACGATTAGGTTGTGGTAAAACTGGCTTTTTAGCTTATTTAAATGCAATTTATGGAGTCAAATATCGTGGTTACCCAAATGGAATAGCGCTTGAAGCACCTAAAGCATGTAAATCAAATAATTAACACAAATTAAGCAGGACATCTCACATGACTAAATTATTCAGCATATTAATCTTTATAAGTATAAGCACATTTGCAGCCAATAATGATATGGGTAACCAATTAATGAATCAGTCTGAAAATTTACTGGATATACATACCCCATCTGCTAAGTTAACAACTAAAAATGCTAAATTAGATATTTCTTATCGCTATCTTATCAAAGATATAAATGAATCAGATTCACAAGCACAAATTAGAATTACTTTTAACGTATTAGGAGCTAACTGCTTTATTTTTAAACCATTTTATGCAAAAATTAATCAGGATATTTCAGATACTATATCAACTCAACAATGTGAAATCTCCAAACCTGGAACATATCACGCATTAGCCACAATTTGTTTAAAAAAATCTGCAATTGATAGCTATGAGTTATGTAAAACTTATGCTAATAACATTGTATTTAAATAACTATTATATAATATAGTAAGCATGATTTGATTATTTAAGTAATATACAAATAGATAGAGTCT
>CALFYC010000078.1 GCA_937952895.1 uncultured Neisseriaceae bacterium | reverse complement strand
GGAATATTAACTTCAATTGGAACAATTAGTGCGGGAAACTATACATCATTTATTGCGATTTCATCTGTTCCATAATTTAAATTTAGTAAGACTAAAAGTATTATATCCTCTAAATAACCACTAATTAGTTTAGTGATTAAGTTATCAGAAATTAGAATTGAAACTTAACACCTTATATTTTCAAAAGTTCTGTATCAATTTGACTATGTGTATTCATAGTCTAACTATTTTTTCTTGTATATAATTTTATAATGGTATCGGTGCAAGTACACACTTTGAAGATGTAAAAAATTATACTCAATTAGTATTTTAGCTTTTGCATAATATGTTATTCAAAGTAACTCAAACTGAAAATACTCTTTTATATTTTATAAAGACCATATTTAGGATATCCATTATGACTAAAAATTAATGTGAAATAATTAAATTCGCATCAATTAAATATAATGCAGAAATTTGTGTGACAATATCATAAGGGTTGTAGACTAAGGTATCTCGATTCATTTCAATTGGCAGTGACCAAATAAACCCAAACATACTTGATTTATGACTCTTGACCATAACATTAAAGTTATTATTCAAATAATTTTTAACCATATCAGTAAATGCTTTATCTTTGCTATCTTTAGCTAATATAGCTAAATTATGCACAAAAATTCCTTTGAATAGGAAAGCATCATCAGAACAAGTATTATCTGAAGCACATTCTTCAGTTAAAACCCCGGTATCACTTGAAAAATGTTTAATTGCATTAGTAGCTATATTTTTAGCTAAGGTAAGCAATTTAGGATCATTATTAATTTTAGCTAAATCAGCTAACGCTGATAAAATAACTCCGTGTGTATAGGTGAATTTCCAATCCAATTTATTACCACACTTACCATCAGTTATGTCATAATGATCAGCAATAGTAAAATCATTATTTAATAGACCAGATTTTTCAAACCAATTCCACGTATTATTTGCTTCAATTTTATATTTTGGCTTTTTCGTTATTAGGTATAATTTTGCGGTAACACTTATAAATAACTCATTAGCAATACTACCAACTTGAGTTTTCGCCACATCCCAATAAACTCCACCATCACCACAAACATTTTGTTTACCACGTTCATGCATATCTTCTGCAATATTTTCAGCTTCAATTAAATATTTTTTTTGGTGAGTTGCCTGGTATGCTTTAATGAGGGCTAAGGCCCACCATCCTTCATCATCAAAATAATATCGCCCAATCATGCGATTTTTATTTTTTTTAAAAGTATTCTCTAAAATACCATCATATTCACTATTACCAGTTAACAATTGATAATCTGCAAGAATATGAAAAGCATTCGCCCAATACCACCACCCTTTACTAGTACAACTATTTTTATAAATACATTTTTTATCATGCCAAATACCACTTTGTGGGTCATAATATGACATCATCTTGGTTAAACCAGATTTAAAACTTTGGCTAGGATTAACATTAGTAGCAGCAATCACGCTACTTATCAAAAAGAATAATACAAATAGGTTTAGAAATTTTTTCATTTTAATTGTCAGAATAATAATTATTTACGTGATACTTCAACAACACCTTGAATTGCAGATAATTTACCAATTATCCAAGAGAAATTGAAATCAGCCCCAGTAATTTGCATTGTAAATATCATATATGCTCGATTTGCTTTACATACTGTACGAAGTCCTGATATATTAATTTTCTCAATTGCAAACAAATCAGTTAAATCGCGAAGTAAACCAGATCTATCATTAGCCACCACTTCAATATCAGCATTGAATACTACTCGATTAATGTCATTACCCCAATTAACATTAACAATTTTTTGTGGATAACGCTTAACTTGACGTTTTACTTCAGGACAAGTACTACGATGAATTGCAACACCATTACCTTGGGTAATAAAACCAATTATTGGATCCCCAGGTATTGGTTTGCAACACTTGGCAATATAAGTAACAATTCCAGAAACTCCATCAACTAAAATTCCAGAAGATAAACCTTTAGAATTTTGATTAGTAATTATTTTATCTGCAAAATTAGCTTCTTCAAGTGGCTTTTCTTTTACACCGCTTGCTTCTGAAATTAGTTTACTAATTGTTTCACGTAATGTAACAGGGAGAATATCACCACGCCCTAAATCCACACACAAATTCTTTTCACTACTATAGCCAAGATCAGCAACAATGCTCTCAATATTCGGTCTTACACTTGGTGTAAATTTAAACATTTCACGTTGTAAGATTTCAGCACCAACATTTAAAAATTCTTCATTATTTTGATTTCTAATGTAACGGCGAATATGGCTAATGGCTTTCGAGCTTTTAACCATACCTTCATGAATCCAGTTGATACTTGGACCACCTTCACGCACAGTCAAAATCTCAACTCTCTGGCCATTTTTAAGTGGGGTTGCAAGTGGGACAATCTGTCCATCAACTTTAGCTCCGCGACATTTGTGACCAATATCACTATGGATTGCGTATGCAAAATCAATTGGGGTTGATGCACTAGGTAATGGGATAACTTTACCTGTTGGTGTCATTACATAAATAGTGTCACTAAAAATTTCATTTTTAAAGATATCGGTTATATCTTTACGATCTGTTAATTCTTCACGCCAATCTAATAATTGACGAAGCCATGCCACTTTTTCTGCAAAAGTAGTGCTATGATCAGTATTTTTATCTCCAAACTCTTTATAACGCCAATGTGCTGCCACCCCATATTCAGCATGGTCATGCATAGCAAAAGTTCTAATTTGAATTTCAACAACTTTATTTTCAGGACCAATTACACACGTATGTAAACTTTGATATTTATTGGATTTAGGATTAGAAATATAATCATCAAATTCACCAGGCACTGGTGAATAGTTAGTATGAATCATTCCAAGAACTGAATAGCAGTCTTTAACTTCAGGCACTAATACTCTTAAAGCCCGAATATCATATAGATCATCAAAATCATAGCTTTTCTTTTTCATTTTCTTCCAAATGGAATAAATGTGTTTAGCTCTCCCCATTACCTGATAATCACTAATTCCGGCCATTTCCATTTGGCTAGATAAAAATTCTTTAATTCTTTCAATATAATCTAGGCGCTCTTGCCTAGTTTCATCTAATAAAGATGCAATTTTTTTATATTGCTCCGGGTGAGTATATTTAAACGATAAATCTTCAAGCTCCCATTTAATTTGCGATACACCTAACCGATTAGCTAGTGGAGAAAATATCTCTACGGTTTCAATTGCGATTTTTCTTTGCATCTCAATATCTTTACACGACTTGAGATTAAGCATTAATTCACCACGCCCAACTAGCACAATTAATACTACGCGAATATCACTAGCCATGGCAAGTAGCATTTTACGCACAATTTCAACTTGCTCTTTTTTCTCTTCAGCATTTTCAACATCAGCTAGTGCACCTAATTTACGAATTTTGGTTACTCGATTAACTCCATCAATTAATTCAAATACCTTAGGGTCAAATTCAGAAATTTTTTCTCGCCAATTGGGACAATATTTAGGTAGAGCAAATAAGATAGTTGCAATAACCGCATCTGAATATAAATGTAATTCAGCAACTTTATGTGCACAAGTTAGAGCATGCATTAATAAATCTACATCTGTTGGATAAAATTTATTTCCAGCATAATAGGTTTGTGCTATTTCTATAGCACTTTGAAAATTTTGTATTTCATCTTCAGTAAAACTGTCTAAATGAAGATCAATCCACGACTTTGCATCACTAAAGCTATGAGCAACTGTAACCATATCAAATCAACTTAAATTTAATTATACCGATTCTACAGTAAACAGCCTATTATATTGACGAAAAGCATAGCGATCAGTCATCCCAGAGATATAATCTGCCACAACCTGATGTAATCCGTCAGCTTCAATTCTCAATTGAAATTGTTCCGGAAGCATAGCTGCATCACTTATATAGGCTTCAAATAATTTACGAATTATGTTTGCGGCTTTAAAACGTAATTGCATTACACTAGAATGCTTATACATATGTTTATTTAAATATTTTTTAAGTTCGCGCTGCTGATTGTACACTATCTCACCATATCCGACTATAGGCGGTGCATCCTTAACATCTTCAAATCTTTTAATTTGATAATTAATCAGGTTCTTCTCAGTATTTTTAACTAATTCATGTATAGTATAACCAATTAAGGCACGAACTAATTCTTTATGTAACCGTCTACCTTTCAAATTTGGATATTTACTTCTTAATAAAACCAATTGGGTTTTAATAATTTCAAGACCCTCAAGCTCTTCAAGGGTTAAAATCCCGGCACGTAATCCATCATCAATATCATGATAATTATATGCAAGTTCATCCGCAATATTTGCTAATTGTGCTTCAAGTGAAGGTTGCTTTTTATTTAAAAATCTTTCACCTAAAGCTCCAAATTTTTTAGCATTTTTAAGACTACAATGCTTTAAAATACCTTCACGTGTTTCAAAAGTTAAATTTAACCCATCAAATTCAGCATAGCGTTCTTCTAATTTATCTACAATTCTTAATGACTGTAGGTTGTGTTCAAATCCCTCAGCACCAACTTTTAACATAGAGTGATTTAATTCATCTTGACCAATATGACCAAATGGAGTATGCCCAAGATCATGTGCTAAGCAAATTGCCTCTACCAAATCTACATTTAATTTAAGTGCATTGGCAACTGAACGCCCCACTTGTGCCACTTCTAAACTATGAGTTAGACGGGTACGAAATAAATCACCCTCATGATTAATAAAAACTTGAGTTTTATATTCCAACCGCCGAAAAGCACTAGAATGAATTATTCGATCGCGATCCCGCTGAAATTCAGTTCTATAAGTTGGTGGTTCTTCTTGATAATTACGCCCAATTGTGTCTTTCAGGGCATAATTAGCTAAATTACTATCCATAGTCTATCCAATTTTGTGCCGAATAATATCTTGTATTCTCATCGCACTATCGGTAATGGCAAATGAACGTGCGATTTTAGCCATATTGAGATAATCATTATAACTTAACTGATTTATTAAGCTGGATAAACTTTCAATAGTTAATTCTGCTTGACGCATTATTTTAGCCCCATTTTCCTCGGCTAACCATTTAGCATTATAGAATTGATGATCATCAACAGCATATGGATATGGAACAAATATCGCTGCAATTCCAGCTACACAAACCTCACTAACAGTTGATGCCCCAGATCTGCAAATTATCAAATCGGCATTAGCATAAACTTCAGCGATATTATCAATAAAATTAATTACTTTAGCTGAAATTTTTAAATTTATATATTCATCTTGTACAGATTTTACATCACCCCTACCTACTTGATGGATAACCTCAACCTGCATATTTAATTTACTACAAACTTGTGGCATAATCTCATTAAAGATTTTTGCACCCAAGCTACCACCTATCACCAAAATTCTCAATTTATTGTCTTGATTATTATATCTAGATTCTGGAATAACAATCTTTGTAATAGAATCACGAACTGGATTTCCTACCAGTATAGTTTTTTTACCCGGCAATACATTGGGAAAAGCAACCATTACTGCATTTGCAATTTTAGCTAAAATTTTATTAGTAAGTCCAGGTATCGCATTTTGCTCATGAATAAATACTGGAATATTTAAAAAACGCCCCATAATACTAATAGGAAAAGTTGCATATCCGCCAAATCCAACTAGAGCATCAGGTCGATACTTTAAAATAATAATTAAGGCTTGAAAAAAAGCACGAATGAGAATAAATGGCAAAATAGCCAATCTAATTAAGCCCTTCCCTCTTAAGGCTGAGACATTTATTGTTTCTAAATTAATATTGTGTTTAGGCACAACATCGTGCTCAATTCCTGATGCACCACCAACCCATATTAGATTATATGTATCTTTTAAAACATGGCTTAATGCAAGTGCTGGGAAAACATGCCCTCCTGTTCCACCTGCGGTAATTAGAATAGTTTTTTGCATATTTATTGTATTGATTTTTCTTTATTTAAACGTTTAATCTTTTTATTCTCATAATCTACTTTAAGTAAAATACCAACAGCAATACAACTAATCAAAATCGAACTACCACCAAATGAGACAAAAGGTAGAGTTAAACCTTTTGTAGGTAATATTCCAACTGCAACGCCAATATTTACTACGGCTTGAGAAAAAAACCAAATGCTAATACCTTGCGCAAGTAATGATTGAAACATTCGATTGGGTAAATTTTTAGCATCTCTACCAATTACACTAAAACCACGATAAAAAATAATCCAAAAAAGAAGAATAATAACTGAAACACCAACCACACCAGTTTCTTCAGCAATAATAGCTAAAATAAAATCCGTATGTGCCTCAGGTAAATAAAAGAGTTTCTCAATACTATTGCCAAGCCCAACACCAAACCATCCACCGTGTCCTACCGCTAATAAAGAGTGAGTTAATTGGTAACCTTTGCCTAATGCATCTTCCCATGGATTAATAAAACCTAGAACTCTACGCATCCGATATGGCTCCATCAAAATTAATAATACAAAACCAACCGCACCAATTGAAGATAATCCAACAATAATTTTTTTGTCAATATTGGCCATATACAAGATGCCCAAAGAAATAATAAACACAACCGTAGTTGAACCCATATCTGGTTCTAACAATAGTAAACCCGAAACTAGACCTATGGCTATTAAGACTGGGACTAAATCATGCCAAAATCGTTTTAAGCTTAATGATTTGCCACATACATAATCCGAAAGATAAATCGCCATCCCAAGTTTAGCTAACTCTGAAGGTTGTAGATTAAGTAACCCAATTCCAATCCATCGTTTAGCTCCATTTACAGTTCTTCCTACATGAGGAATTAATACTGCAATTAATAACATTATTACAATAACTGCAATTTTTACTGCATGTTTATTCCAAAAAGTAGTTGGCACATTAAATGCAATAACACCAGCAACCATCCCAACAATAATATATCCGACGTGACGAATTAAATAGTAGTATTGACTATTAATTGCACTATCTGATGCAGCATAAGCAATAGATGCCGAATATACCATTACAACACCAATTGCTACTAAAATGATTGATGCAAAAAGCAAATTCATATCAACAATAGCATTTGAGTTACTATTATCACGCATTAACCAATTCCAAAATTTATTTAGTAATTTCATAAATCGTTTCTACAAATACACGCGCACGATGTTTATAATTATCAAACATATCCCATGAAGCACAGGCAGGAGAAAGCACTATACAATCGCCACTAACAGCATTTTCAAATAAAAACACAATGGCCTCTTCTAAGGTGTTAAAATTCTTAATCGGGATATTAATACCTTGTAAAACTTTATCAATCAACAATTTATCTTGGCCAATAATTGCAACACTCTTACATTTATCTAAAACCAATTGCCGCAATGGCGAAAAATCTTGACCTTTCCCATCGCCACCTAAAATTAAATTAACCGGCATATCAAGACCGGAAACCCCAGCAACTACGGCACCAACATTTGTGCCTTTAGAATCCTCAATATACGTAATTCCATCTTTAACTAATACTTTTTGCATTCTATGTTCAAGGCCTTGGAATTTAGTTAGAAGATCAATAAGTTTATCTTCACTATAATTAATTCTAGCACCATCTAAAAGTGCAATACTGGCAAGGCAATTTTGGAAATTATGTGTCCCCACAAGCCCTAGTTTACTACAATCTAAAACTTGTTTACCATTAATTTCTAGATATGTTATTGAATTTTTTTTAACAATGGTGTATTGAGATGTTCCATTTATCGAAAAATAGTATTGCTCCAAATTAGGTCTTGCCATAGCTTTAACAAATGGATCTAATTCATTTAAAACTTGGATTTTACAATTATTAAAAATGTTTGCTTTCACATATGCATATTCTAAATAATCCCGATAACGATCTAAATGATCTTCAGAAATATTTAAAACAGTTGCTGAAGCTAGATCTAATGAATAAGTACTCTCTAACTGAAAGCTCGATAACTCCAAGACAACGACTTCAGGGGTTATTCCAGTTTTAGTTACTTCTAGATAACTATCTAAAACCGGATCTCCAATGTTGCCCGCAACTAGGGTTTTGTAGCCTAAACCATTGGCTAAATAACCAGTTAAACTAGTCACAGTAGTTTTTCCATTACTTCCAGTAATTCCGATAACTTTAGAATTCCAACTTTTAATAGCCAGTGCAAATAATTCAATATCACCAACCACTAATATGCCATTTTTTAGAGCTAACTGCAAAGCCTCATCATAAATTGAAACTCCAGGACTTAGAACCAAAACATCAATATCTTGCATTTTTTTATAATCAAGGGATCCAAAACATAGATCAAATTGAGTCAATTGATCTTGATGTGGTGGATTATCCCGAGTATCAAAAATTCTAACAATTTTAGAATTATGATATTTTAAATAATGAATAATTGATAAACCTGTTTCACCAAGCCCAATTACCCCAAATCTACTTTTAGCTAAATCTAATTTATGTATCATAAGAATATTTATACCATCTTAAATTATCTAAGTTTAATTGTTGATAAACCAATTAAAAGAAGTATTATACTGATAATCCAAAACCTTACAACTACTTGAGTTTCTTTTAACCCTTTAAGTTCAAAATGATGATGGATTGGCGCCATTAAAAATACACGTTTTTTTCTTATTTTATATGAGCCAACTTGAATTATCACTGATAATGCTTCACACACAAATAATCCAGCCATTATGGCAAATACAATTTCTTGTCTTATAATAATTGCAATTGCACCTAAAGTTGCACCAAGTGCTAAAGCACCTACATCTCCCATAAATACTTTAGCAGGATAAGCATTAAACCATAAAAAACCTAAGCAAGAACCAATAATACAACCACAAAACACAACAATTTCGTGAGCTCCAGGAACATGTGGCAGCAAGAAATAACCTGCAAAAATCTTATTTCCAGCAATATATGCAAAAATTGCCAAACCAATTGAAACAGTAATTATTGGAAAAGATACTAAGCCATCCAAGCCATCAGTTAAATTAACCGCATTCGAACTTCCAACAACTACCAAATAAGTTAAAACAAAAAATCCAATTGCGCCAAAAGGATAGGCAATCGCTTTAGAAAACGGGATTACAACTTCTGTCGTTTTAGGTAGTCTAACAATGTATAGTAGCACTAATACAAGAACTAAGGTAATTATAGTTTGAGAAATCATTTTAGTGCGCGCTGACATTCCTTTTGAATTTTTATACACAATTTTTTTATAATCATCGATAAATCCAATTGCTCCTGTTGTTACCATCACGAAAAATAAAAGCCAAATGTATACATTCGTCAAATCTGCAAAAATTAAAGTACTAATTCCAACAGATATTATAATTAAAACACCACCCATTGTAGGGGTTCCAGCTTTCACCAAATGAGTCTGAGGTCCATCAGTTCTAACTGATTGACCAACCTTTAGTTTAATTAACCAATCAATTACTCTATTACCATACAAAATTGATATAATTAATGAAAAGAAGCATGAGAGTAAAGCACGGAATGATACATAATCAAATACACGAAATGCTCCTTGGTATTTAGTTAACCATTGAGTTAGCCAAAGTAACATGTTTCTTTCCTTTTATACAAGTTTATCAATAACTTCATATAGTTTAGCTGTTTTCGAGCCTTTAACAAATAAAGTTGCATTACTTGGTAGATTATTCTTACAATAATCGATTAATTGTTCTTTATCTATAAAATGTCGCTTTATACCCTTGAAACTATTGTGTGTATGCTTGGTATGTTCACCGTAAGTTAATAATACTTCTATACCATTTTGATTCGCAAATTCACCCAATTTAGAATGAGCTTCATCACTATATTTACCAAGTTCCCCTAAATCACCCAAAATTACCCAATGTGGCTTAGATAAATTCTCAATAGCTCGTATTCCAGCTTTTACTGAATCTGGATTACCATTATAACTATCATCAATAATTAAGGCGCCATTAAAAGCAGTTTTGAGTTCTAAACGACCTTTATAACCAACATAATTATTAAGACCATTGGTAATACTTTCAATACTACATCCAACTTTAAGCGCTAAAGCAGTAGCTACAACAGCATTTTCCTGATTATGTTGACCTAAAACTTTTAACTTAACTTTAATTTGTCCACGGTTTGTTACTATAGTGGTAGTTCCATCGGTTTTCGAATCTAATAAATAACAATCAGTTCCTGGAATTCCATAATTAAAAATTGGCTTATTCCCAATATCATTGATCCATAATTTATAAAATGGCACATTTAAATTAACACAAGCAATTCCATCATTCAATAAACCATGATAAATTTCACCTTTAGCACGAGCAATATCTGATAAATCATTAAAAAACCCGGCATGGGCCATCATAACATTAATAACCGTTACTATACTAGGTTTTGCAAGATTAGATAAATAATCCATTTCCCCAGAGTGATTCATCCCCATTTCGATTATAGCGACTTTATGTTTTGTATCCAGTGCTAATAAAGTTAATGGCATGCCCCAATGATTATTTAAAGTTCCAACGGTTGCTAAAACATTATCTTCACCAAATTCATGAATACAGATACTTTTTAACATTTCTTTAACTGTGGTTTTACCATTACTACCAGTAATCCCAACTACAGGGATATTAAACTTCTGGCGATAATTAGAACCCAATATACCCAGAGCATGAGTTGTATCAGAAACATAAATTAAATTAGGATATTTATTAAGTAACGATTTATCACTAACCAATGCTGCAATATTATTTTCAAATTTACTAAATAAGCTTTCAAGATAACGGTGTCCGTCATCACTATCGCCTTTAATTGCTACAAACAGATGGTTATTAATGACATTGCGACTATCTATTACAACCTCTTTAATAATCAAATTAGTATTTGAATTATCAGATACTATACCGTTTGCTAATTTAGCAACTTCAGCTAAAGTTAAATTCATCTAGCATCCTTCAGATAATTAAGTGCAACTTCAACATCAGAAAAATGTTCACGTTTACCACAAACTTCTTGATAAGTCTCATGTCCTTTACCTGCAATCAATACTATATCTGAAGCATTAGCTTCTTTTAATGCATAATCAATAGCTGATTTTCGGTCAGTAATTGCAATATAATTAATTTTTTCAATTCCACCAATAACTTCTTGAACAATCATTTCTGGGTTTTCTGTTCGTGGATTATCTGAAGTAACGATAACAACATCAGCAATTTCACTAGCAATCTTACCCATAATTGGACGCTTTTTCGCATCACGATCGCCACCACACCCAAACACACAATAGATTTTACCTATGTGTTCAATTTGACTTAAAGTGTTTAATACATTTTCTAATGCATCTGGAGTATGAGCATAATCAACTACAACTAATGGCTTATTCGGTAGAATAAGCGTTTCCATTCGACCAGGCACTGGATTTAATACTTCTAAAATTGGAACGATTTGGGCTAAGCTATAACCATCTAGAAGTAAAGTTCCTGCAACCGCAAGTAAATTATATACATTGAAATTTCCAACTAATTTTACATTTACATGAATATTTTCTAGGCCGTAATTTAATTGAAAACTTGTTCCATTTAAAGTGACCTTAATATTACTTGCATATAAGTCTCCACTATTAATTCCATAGCTTAAACACCTTAAATCTAATCGTGATTGTTTAATTTCATCATATAATCTCTTACCATATTTATCATCAGTATTAACTATTGCCTGCTTTAGGCTCTCCCAGTAGAATAAATTACGTTTTGCCTGATAATAATTTTCCATAGTTCCATGATAGTCAAGATGATCTTGAGTTAGATTAGTCCATATCGCCACATCATACTTTACTCCATTAACCCGGCCTTGAATTAAAGCATGAGAGGATACCTCCATAGCTAACAGATCAATTTTCTCATTCATAAAATTGGCAAGCATTTCTTGTAAGGTAATTGGATCAGGAGTTGTCATTTTAAAATCATTGGTATTAGGATAAATTCCAGCTCCAGTTGTACCAATAATCGCAGTTTTTTTATTTAAATTCGAATAAGCTTGATTTAACCAATGTGTAATTGAAGTTTTACCATTTGTTCCAGTTACACCAATAGTATTATAATATTTAGTTGGATAATTATATTTATACGATGCAAGTAAACCGATATATTGAGCTAGATCAATCGCTGATAAATTATCAACATTACCACATTGCGGATGATCTTTTGTCTCTTCCCATAAAATAAATTTGGCACCTTTATCAATTGCAGTTTGAATAAATTTACGCCCATCCATTGCCGTTCCAGGATATGCGGCAAAAATATCTCCAATCATAATTTTACGACTGTCAATAACTAAATTATGCTTTAAAAGCAAAGCACCCAGCTTATCTAAAAGCCGGGTGAACGTAGCAACATTAATCTTACTATTTAAGCTAAACATTCTTTATATATTCGTCCTACTATAAAGATTACCAATAACACTATTTTTTATCGGGTGCCACACCAAGCAAATGTAGTGTAGGACCTGCAATTGCACTAAATACTGGAGCTGCAACCACACCACCATAATAAGCACCATGAGGCTCGTTAATCATAACAGCAATAACTACTTTTGGATTGTTAACTGGCGCAAATCCAACAAATGAACCCACGTATTTATTCGAATAATAGCCATGAACCGCAGCTTTATGTGCTGTTCCAGTTTTACCAGCAGTAGTATAACCATCAACTTGAGCTAAAATTCCAGTATTGCCTTCTTCCGTAACTTTAGATAATATATCACGCATCTCAGTTGCCGTACCTGGCTTTATAATCTGCTTACATTCTGGTGCAGAACCATTTGCATTTTTATAGAAAGTAAGTGGAAGTAAGCAACCATTATTAGTAAATAAGGTATACGCACGCGCCATTTGCATTAAACTTACAGAAATTGCATAACCATATGACATTGAAGCTTGATCAAGTGGACGCCAATTTTGCCATGGATGCATAATACCTTTAGCTTCCCCTGGGAAATGTGTGCCAACTTTTTGACCAAAGCCCAATGAATCATCGTAAGTCCATAAATCTTTTGGTTTATATTTAAAAGCAATTTTTGAAATTCCCACATCACTTGATTTTTCAATAATTTGACTTACCGTTAATTTTGGATGATCATGTGTATCACGAATTAATTTAGGCCCTACATGATATGGCATAGTATTAAATACTGTCTCAGGAGTTACTAACCCATCATCTAATGCTTTAGCTGCAACAAATGGCTTCATAGTTGAGCCTGGCTCATATAAATCAATTGCAGCACGATTTCTCAACATATCCAAAGTTGCATTATCTCGATTATTTGGATTATATGTTGGAATATTAACCATTGATAATACCTCCCCAGTTTTTGCATCTAAAACAACAGCAGAACCACCAATTGCATGAGTTTTCTCAACTTGATTTTTTAATGCATCATACGCAATTTCTTGAATGCGATTATCAATAGATAATTCGATATTTTTTCCATTAACGGCAGGATCTCCATTACCAACATATTCAACTACATGACCTTGTCGATCACGAATGATTTGTTGAGATCCGTTTTTACCTTGTAATAATTTATCATTTGCAAATTCAACACCCTCAGAACCTTTATCATCAATATTGGTAAATCCAACAACATGAGCAGTTACTTCGCCACTTGGATAGAAACGTTTGTATTCTTTAATATTATAAATTCCATCAATTTCTAAATTTTTAATTTGTTCAGCTTGTTCAGGACTAACCGCACGTCTTAAATACACAAATGTTTTATTTTTATCATTTAATTTAGTATTTAAATCTTTTACTGGAACTTCTAAAATACTGGCAATTTCCTTAATTTGTTCTGAGGTTAAATCATCTAGATTAGATGGATCTACCCAAATTGATGCAACAGGAGTACTAACCGCAAGAGCATTCCCATTTCGATCAGTAATAGTTCCACGCATTGAAGTTACAACTTGAGTGCGTTTTACTCGAGTATCAATTTGATTAGATAAGAAATTATTACTAACTGTATTTAAGTAAATCAAACGAAAGATTACTAAAACCGTCAGTATTAACGCGATTAGATTAATAATCTTGATTCGAAATGGCGCTTGATTTTGCTTAGTCGAATCTTCAGGTAAATCGATATAATCGCCATGTTCTTTAGTAAAGAATTTTTGTATCTCACTATTAGCAATCATTTACTTATCTCCAGAATATGTTGTTTATCAGGTGCAATTAATCCAAGTTGGCCTACAGCAAAATTTTTTAATACTAAATTTGAAGAATAAGTCCCTTCTTCAAGCTGTAATCTAGTATATTCATTATTTAAATCGTCCGCTTCATGCTTTAAATTAGATAACGCTATATAATCTACTCGTGATTGATAGCGCTTGGTAATTAGCATAAATGCAAAAATCACCACTATTAACAATAAAATCAAATTTACAATCCGAATTAACATTCTCTATTTACCTTCATGAGATGCGTTCTATTGAGCGCATAATCGCACTACGGCTTCTACTATTTTCAAAAATTTCGTAATTACTAGCCTTTAATTTTTTTGCCACCACCTTATAATTAGGTAATTTATCTGGTAAATTAACCCATTTAGGTAATTTTTCGGGCATCGATAATTTATTAAATGCCTCTTTTACTAATCTATCTTCTAATGAATGAAAACTGATTATTACCACCCTCCCACCAATAGCCAAAAATTCTGGTATCTGGGCTAAAAAGGTTTCTAAATCACCTAACTCATTATTAATAAAAATCCGTATTGCCTGAAAACTTCTCGTAGCTGGATGTTGCCCTTTTTCACTTGATGTAAAACTTTTAGCAATCACCTGAGCTAGTTTTAAAGTCGTATCCAAAGGTGCAAATTCACGTGCTTTTATAATATTACTTGCAATTTTTTTTGCATAGCGCTCTTCGCCATACTTCCACAATACATAACTTAATTCATCGTAACTAACGTTCAACAGCCAATCTGCTGCAGTTACTCCATTTGTATTATTCATCCGCATATCAAGATGGCTATCAAACCTAAAACTAAACCCACGTTTTGGATCATCAATTTGTGGTGATGAAACCCCCAAATCAAGTAACACTCCATCAATCTGGTTTAAATTATTTTCAAATAAATATTTCTTAATATGTTTAAAACTATCATGAATTAAATTAAATCTAGAATCTTTAATTAATTCTTGCCCGTAATTAATCGCTTCAATATCTTTGTCAAAAGCAATTAATTGGCCACCTGAATCTAGTTTATTTAATATAGCTTGGCTATGACCTCCACGGCCAAACGTACCATCAACATAAACCCCATTTGGCTTTATCTGTAATAAATCTATAGATTCAGTTAATAAAACCGGATAATGCAGCATACTAAAGTGAAAAGCCGTTTAATAGTCCAGCCAATTCATCTTGAGAAACTTCTAATGCCTTATTTGTCTCATTAAACCAGCGGGTTTTATCCCAAAGTTCGAAACGATTGCCAAGCCCCACTAATACTACGTCTTTATCCAAACCAGCTAATTCCTTTAATGAATTTGGCAATAAAATTCGCCCAGCCTTATCTGCCTCAAGAGTATCGGCATAGCCCAAAACTAAACGTTGATAACTTTTAACTAAAGGATGTGATCCAGTTGGTAGATTTTGAATCTTGTCACGCACAATGAACCAATTTTGTTCTGGGTAAATTAAAAGACATTGAGGAGATTCTAAAGTAATAGTAATCCGATTACCATATTGCGCCTGTATATTTTCACGATACTTAGCAGGAATCGCAATCCGGTTTTTTGGATCAATACTTAGATGTGTTACTCCACCGAACATTTATTTTTCCCCATAAATCGACACTTTACCCCACAATTCGCCACTTTAACACAACAAATATTTTCGCGTCAAATATTTATATTAAAAATATGCTACAATGGCTCCTATTAATTCTTGCAAGACTCAAGAAACAATTGAATATTCCTACAGCCATGTAATAAACTTAATTAGTAAATGGATTTAATAAAATATGCAAAATATTGATCAAGAACAATTATTAAAACTTACCCAAACTATAATTGGATTTAAATCAATTAGTCCAAATGAAGCAGGCTGTATTACATATATTGAGAATTATCTAAAAAATCTAGGAATGGTCACAATTCGCGTAGATAAGAATGGCACAAGCAACCTAATTGCCAGGTTTGGTCAAGACAAAGATATTACATTTGCCTTTGCAGGCCATATCGATGTGGTACCTCCAGGTGACTTAAGCAAATGGAAGCATGATCCATTTACATTAACTAAAAATGAGAATAAGCTCTATGGACGTGGTATTGCAGATATGAAAGGTGCGGTTAGTGCATTTATTTTAGCTTTAGAAACACACCTTAAAACTAATCCAGAGCCAAATGTAGCACTTTTTATTACCTCAGATGAAGAAGCCTCATCAATTAATGGAACTCCACTAATTGTTGATTATTTAAAAGAAAAACAGATAAAAATCCAATATTGTTTACTTGGTGAACCAACTAGTGTTAATACTTTAGGTGATGTAATTAAAATTGGAAGACGTGGCTCTTTAAGTGCAAACCTTCAAATTAATGGAAAGCAAGGACATGTAGCCTACCCACACTTATGCAATAACCCAATTCATTTATTTGCAGCAGCATTAGCTGAAATTAGCTCAATTACATGGGACAATGGTAATGACCATTTTCCACCAACCAGTTTACAATTTACTAACCTACATTCAGGAATTGGGGTAAACAATGTAATTCCAGGGTCGCTAATTACCAGCTTCAATATTCGTTATAATGATCTTCATTTAGCGGATAATCTCAAAACTAAAATTACTGATATTTTAAACAAGTATAATTTAAATTATGAAATAGAATGGGAAAATTCAGCCAAACCTTTTATCACACGTAATGGAGATTTAATTAAAATAATTCATTCTGCAATCTTTGAAACACAGCAAATTATTCCGGAATTAAAAACAGATGGCGGAACCTCTGATGGTAGATTTTTAATTGATGTAGTCAAAGAATTGGTAGAATTCGGACTTAATAATGCAACCATTCATCAAATTAATGAAAACATTGTGGAGGCTGATTTATCTGCCATATCAAACATATATTTGACAATTTTAAATAAGATATTTAATGACTAAAAAAATTCTTGCAGCAAAAAAATACCATCTTACCGTAGATATGGTTAATGATGATGCTCTATACGTAATTGAGAAACTAAATAAAAATGGCTTTGAAGCTTTTATCGTGGGTGGTGGGATTCGTGACCTACTCTTAGGTAAAACCCCTAAAGATTTTGATATTGTTACAAATGCTGCACCTGAGATTGTTAATAAAATTTTTAAACGTCACTCAATGATTATTGGACGTAGATTTAAAATTGTTCATGTTATATTTAATAATATTAACCCTGATAAAATATATAGAAATCGCCCAGCAATTGATCGCCATGTAATTGAAGTCTCAACCTATCGAAGTAATAAAGTACATAAAAAAAATCTAAGCGTGCACGGGAAAATCATATCCGATAACAATTATGGCACACAAAAAGAAGATTCCATAAGACGTGATTTCACAATTAATGCTTTATATTACGACCCCTTAAAACAAGAAATTATTGATTATCATAATGGTATTAAAGATATTCAAAATAAAGTTTTACGTATTATTGGAAATCCAATGGAGCGCTATATTGAAGATCCGGTTCGCATGATCCGCGCAATAAGGCTTTCAGCAAAATTAAATTTTACAATTGATAAAAAAACTGCAATGTATTTTGATAAAGTAAAACTATTATTAGTAAACGAGCATAAAGGTCGTATGTATGAAGAAATGCTTAAAATTCTTCTATCTGGAAGCTCCACTAAATGTGTTGAAATTTTTAAACAACTTGAATTACCTGAAGACATTTTCCCTTTATTTGACCGTTTATTCTTAGGGTCTCACCCAAGTGAATTAGCTCAAATAATTCTAACCAAAACCGACAATCGCCTACATGACGGTAATGATATTTCAGTTATTTTCCTCTTAGCTGGCTTATTTTGGGATATTGTCACTAAAATTTGGAATAAAACTGTCTCTTATGGTGGGTCTCCACGCCAATCATTAATGGATGCAATTGATGAAATTCAACATTTTGCCTACGGTATTGGTGTTACTAGAAACATGTTCTCAGCAATGCGTGAAATTTGGTTATTACAAATAGATTTCGAAACGCCAAATATTCGCAAAATGGAACAGGTTCTTAACAATAACCGATTCCGCCAAGCTTGGCACTTATTTAGCGCAAGGCATGAACTGAAAGAGGTTGACAGTAAAATTTATTCATGGTGGGATAAATTTATTGGTAGTGAACCAGAACAACAAATCACACTGATTGGAGAACTTAAACAATTAACATCTATTAAGAAAGACACAGCCAACAAAACCATAAAGCGTAAGAAAAATATTAAAAATAAAGTTAATCAATAACCGCGAGATAGATGCCTAAATAAAATAACTCCTTCACACTGAGTATTATCCATATCATAACCAGGTTTCTTATGAATTACCCCCCAATGGTTAGCGCAGCATTTATTTTTTGATATCAAGATGACTCCTTTATGGAAGCTATAACACAACCATTGTTGCCTATCTGACATATAATTCACTAGTTTTTAATTGACTTCTCTTAACGCTCAATCGGATTATTGGCTTCTTGTAAGCTAAATCGATATATTATATCCAAATAATAGGTGCTTAAATCATTATATATATGTGATCCAGATTCAATTTGCAGTTTATCTAAATCACACCTACTAATTATATCTTTTGATAGATAATTTTCTATAAAATCTTTAGCTATTCTAATATCAATTAGAAATTTAGGTGCCAAAAAGTAGAATTCCAAATATAACACTTAGAAAACGTAAAAATGTTAAAATAACGTATGTTACAAAGATCTAAGTTTGTATAACAATTATTTAAAGAAAAGTTACCATATTTAAGGATCGATAAATGCTTATTTCAAAACATGTTGCATCAATTAAAGAATCTCCCACATTAGCAATAATGGACAAAGCTCGTCAAATGCAAGCACAAAAGCTAGATGTTGCAATTCTTGCAGCTGGAGAGCCAGACTTTGATACTCCACAACATATTAAAGATGCAGCAATCAAAGCAATCCTTGATGGAAAAACAAAATATACCTCAAGTAGTGGAATTCTTGAGCTTAAAAAAGCAATTGTAAATAAATTTCATCGTGAAAATAATCTAAATTACGCAACTAATCAAATAATCGTTTCTAATGGTGCTAAACATTGCATATATAATACGTTAAAAGCAATTATTAATGAAGGTGATGAGATAATTATTCCATCACCTTATTGGGTATCGTATCCAGATATGGTGTTATTGTGTGGTGGTGTTCCTGTTACCATAAAATGTGATGAAAACACCAGATATAAACTAACCGCACAACAGTTAGAATCAACAATCACAAATAAAACTAAGGCTCTTATATTAAATAGTCCAAGTAACCCAACTGGTATGGTCTACACCGAAACCGAATTAAAAGCATTAGCTGATGTTTTAGAAAAACACCCAGATGTTATTGTTATCTCTGATGATATTTATGAACATATATTATTTGAGGATAAACCATTTCTTAACATTGCCAATGTAAGTGAAAATTTAAAAGCACGAACAGTAGTAATCAACGGAGTATCGAAAGCTTATGCTATGACTGGATGGCGTATTGGTTTTCTTGCCTGTGACAACACTACTTTGGTTAAAACGATTGATAATATTCAATCACAATCAACCTCAAATGCATGCACAATTTCTCAATATGCCGCATTAGCCGCATTAAATGGTGGGCTTGATTGTGTAAAACCTATGCGTAAAGCATTTATTGAACGACATAACTATGTAGTTGAACGAATTAATAAAATTAATGGCCTGAGCTGTTTAAGTGCACAAGGTGCGTTTTATACATTCTTTAAATGTGATATCGCCATTGAAAACATGTATCAAAAAGGAAAAATTAGCGAAAAAACTGATTTAGCTTTTGCTAATTATCTACTAGATTCAGCATTGGTTGCAGGAGTTCCTGGCAGTGCTTTTGGTCTTGATAATCACATACGAATTTCGTTTGCAACAAGTTTAAATGAAATTATTTTAGCGTTAGATAGAATTGAGCAAGCTCTTAAATAATGCTATTTGCAGAACGAGTTCATCAATGTCATTTTAAATAGTACCTTTTAAATTTAAATCAACCATTGGGGATATAGAAAGTAATAAAAATAGTTTAATTAATGCTATTAATTAAGCTAGAACCAATAAAGGTAACAACTTATTCATTGCACCAAAATTAGCTATTTGTTGCCACCATCGCTAAGGTTTAATTTATCGTGACCATTGCCATTTTAATTTGTGAAGATGTGAAGATTTGTGTAATGAAAAAATAACTCAGCGATTAAAAATTAATTTGTAGCTTATTCAGTTCTAGGGTGCACCAAACATAGTATACTTCAAAATCAAGACACTTATTTCTGCTTAAAAATTCTATAAAACCTAGTATCTTATGAAAAACTAATAACTTTACTCTTATTAAAACTCTTCCAAAATCTACTGTCTAAAACTAATGTAAATTGTTGATTTGTCGTAATTAAGCGAATATAAACCGTTGCTGGATTATCATTTTTAGGAATCTCAGCAATAAAATGAGCCAATGTTCTTGGACTACTTGGATCCGTAACTGGTGAGCCAATACGCAAAATACTGGTATTATCCCCTGCTTTATGATCACTCATAAAAGATTCAAGCTGAGTAATACTATAATTATTCGTTGAATTTAAAAGCTCCGTCATACGCTTAAATCTCATCATTGAGCTTGTGGATTCTGTAATTGCCACACCATTAATCTTTTGATCAATTAAATAATGATTGGTATGCACTAAACTTTTATCCGTGCTATATTTAACTTTAAATTGATTATTATCCGCAACTTCAATATATGCAACACTTTTATTATCAGCTATTGTATAAAATTCTGGATAATTATATCTTTTAACAATCATCGGCAAATCTTTAATTACGCTATCGACAGTTTTATATTTAGTTAAAACATAAGTCATAAAATCGTCACCATCATCATAACGCATCTGAATACTTTTATCTTGTTGCTTAACTAAATTAGCTCCAAACATATTCACAATAGCAAGATTATTTTGATTAATTCCACTACGAACCACCCACTTACTTTCAAAGGAATAACCTAAGAATGATTGCATTTTAGATACTAGTGCAATATATTTGTAATCCTGATTTTTGGGGACCACAACTTCAATTGCTTGAATATCAGGATACATATCGCGAGTTTTACCAATATAAATATTTTTATCTGTTGGAATAGCAAATGTAGTACAAGCCAGACTGTAACTTATAGTTGACATTAAAATTCCAGCTACCAGGAGCCTAAACATTGTTATTTGCATATATGAAACTTTATTAATTTTAGGACACAATTATAAAACTAAAGTTACAATAATTACAAATAGTTTATCATGTTTGTATGGATTGATTGTTTTACAAATAACACAAATTCTATGCTACAATTTGAGGCTCATTCGCTTTAAGGATAATTGTAAATGCTCGCAAAAAGACTTGATACTAGGCACCTTAACATGATTGCTTTAGGTGGCTCAATTGGCACAGGTATATTCTTAGCCAGTGGTTATGCTATCAGTGTTGCTGGCCCAGGTGGTGCAATCCTTGCTTACCTATTAATTTCAATCATGGTATTTTTTTTGATTACAAGTTTGGGTGAATTATCCGTATTTAAGCCATCTACTGGCACATTTTGTGAATATTCTACTTTATTTGTTAATGCCCCATTTGGTTATGCAATGGGCTTAAATTATTGGTTTAATTGGGCAATTACTATAGCTGCCGAAATATCTGCTTCAGTAATTGTAATGAAATTTTGGTTTCCACATGGTTCCGACTTCATATTTTCTTTAGTATTCTTTTTTGCAATTTTAATTTTAAACTTATTTTCTGTTCGCATTTTTGGTGAAGTAGAATATTTAATGTCAATCTTAAAAGTTGCGGTAATTATTATCTTCATTATTTTAGGAAGCATTTTAGCGTTAGGTGAACCTAATTTTGGGTTCCATAACTTTGTTATTGCTGATGCACCATTTCATAGTGGATTAGCTGGATTTTTTGCAGTTTTTTTAGCTGCAGGATTTTCTTTTCAAGGTTCCGAATTGATTGGTGTTGCATCTGGAGAAGCCAAAAATCCCGAAAAAAGCATACCTCGCGCAGTCAAAAATGTGTTTTGGCGCTTAATTCTATTTTATATTCTTGCCACATTAGTAATTAGCTTATTAATCCCCTTTAATAATCCTAAGCTCGCAATTCAAGATAATATTTTAGCTAGCCCATTTACCCTGGTTTTTTCTCATTATATTCGAAATGGAATTGCCGCAAATATACTTAATTTTGTGATTCTTATTGCAATTTTATCAGCAGCTAATGCAAGTATGTACTCTTCAACTAGAACCCTTTGGTATATGTCAAAAGTTGGCCAAGCTCCTAAACTATTTTCTAAAGTAACTAGTTATGGTTTACCGATTAACGCTCTAATTGCAACAGGTATTATTGGCTCGATCGTATTTTTATCATCATTTATAAGTAATGGTGTCTTATTTACTAAATTATTAAATATTTCTTCTTCATGTGGATTTATTGCCTGGTTTGGGATTGCACTTAGCCACTATTATTTTAGGAAAAACCATGTTCAAGATGTAAATAGTTTATCCTATAAAGCAGTTTGTTTTCCATTTGGCCCAATTTTTTCAATGATTTTCATTGCTATCATTATCTTAGGTCAGGGTTATAGTTTGTGGAGCAGTTTTTCAGTGAGTGGATTATTTGATGCTTATGGTTCATTAATCTTATTTATCATATTTATGCTTTATTATAAATTAATTCGAAAGAATTCAGTTGGATAATTTTAGCTATGAATTGGATTTATTTATAGAAATCGTAATGGAGTTACAATGAATAATAAATCACCTAGTTTATTCTCAGCAATTTCACTAGGAGTTGGATCGGTAATTGGCAGTGGATGGTTATTTGCTTGTTATTATGCAGCTAAAGATGCTGGGCCTGGGGCGATCTTTTCATGGATTTTATGTGCTATTTTAAATCTACTATTATCACTGCTCTTAATCGACATAGCGATTAAGCACCCAGCAAAGTCATTATTTTCTAGATTATTAAATATTAGTCATAATCCATCCATTGGATTTGTTATTGCTGCCACTAATTGGTTAACAATGATCATGTTAATTCCATCTGAAGCAACTGCAACAGTTCAATACGTAAGCACTTTATATCCAGTATTAACTGCCACATTTTATGAAAACGGCAATTTAAGTGGTGATGGCATGCTAGTTACCATAATATTAATTATAATTTACGCTATAATTAATTATTTAGGTATTCGAATTTTAACTAGGGTTAATAATATTATTACTATAATTAAATTAGTAGTTCCAATTATTACTTCAATAACTATTATGATTGTTGCATTCCACCCTGAAAATTTTACTAGTTATAGAGGGACAATGATCCCATACGGCGTAGATAAAATATTTACTACCATAATAACTAGTGGAATGTTTTATACTTTTTCTTGCTTTTATTTAGTTACAACATTTGCCCAAGAATTAAAGAACCCTAAAAAAACATTACCATTAGCTTTATCATTATCTACTATTTTTTCTCTAATTGTATTTATTTTTCTGCAAATTGCTTTTATTGGTGCCATGAACCCATCCAATGTGGCTAATGGTTGGCATAGCCTTAATTTCACCTCTCCACTAGCACAACTAGCTGAAATAGTAGGATTAAACTGGCTTGCTCTAACATTATATGCAGATGCAATTTTGAGCCCAGCTGGTGCTGGGATCATCTATACAGGTGTTGCCACACGTATGCTAAATGGAATGGCTGATGATAAACAAGTTTCTAAAGTATTTAGTAAATTACATCGCAAGTATAATGTCTCGCATAACTCCTTATTTGCATCGATTGCCTTCAGTATCTTTTTGGTATTCTTTTTTAATAACTGGCATAAAATAATGATTGCATCATCTGTATTTATCTTATTGGGCGCACTTGCAATTCCTATTTCTTTTGCAAAACTTAACTTAAAAGGTCGTAACCCACGTAATAAATTAATTAAAACTAGCAGTCAAATAGCGAGTATTGCTTGTTTTTATCTAATCTCTTATTTATTAATAAATAGTGGAACCGAAGCACTAACTATTGCTTTAGTCTTAGAAATAGCGATTTTTGCTATTTATATATTTAATAGCAAAAAATACTTTGGTAAATTAGTATTTAACCAAATTATGTCCGCTTGGACAATCTTTGCTTATCTAGTAGTGATTGGGTTTTTATCCGAAATGAAAGATGCCAGCCAAGTTTCTTCAAAAACTTTCTTAGTCACCTTTATCGTGGTAATTTCAACTTGCTATATATTACTTTTAAAACAAGAAAATTATAAATAGTATTTATGACGTTTTAATATTTGGTTTAAATTGAACTATTTGCTTATCTTGAGGCAAATCGACTATAACCTTATCTTTCCACGCATGAGCATAAAAAATTTCTAAAGTTAAAGGAATAGCTCCATTTTGGGTTAATTTGGCAAATTTTTGTTCTAATGCAAAAAAAGCATCTTTATTTAAATATTGCTGGGTCGTATTCAAAATACTCCCACACCCTACTAATTTTGTCTCCATCAATAGATGTTTAAAATCATCATATTCTAAAGTTAAATATTCAACATCTGTTACCGGATCAGAAAAGCCAAGCTTTACTAAAATATCGCCAATTATATGCATGTCTGGAAAATTATGAGTTTTTAAGCCTACCTCACGTAATTGAATTAAACTATCTACTCCAAGCCCACTAATGAAAAATGCTCCACCTAAAGTTAATATCCGCCTAATTTCCTTAAAGAATTTTTCATAATTAGTGATATATGGCAAAACTAAATTTGACCACACTAGATCAATTGTTTGACTTGTAATTGGTAGTTGATTTGCATCTGCACAAATCAACGCTGGATGCCTATATTTTAATACACGTTTTAAAAAGCTATTCTTAACTAAACTATAATGTTTTAACATATTAAGTGAACAATCTAATTGAACTAGCTTAGCCTTTGGATATTTACCAATTAAATTAACCCCATCTAGATTTAAACCACTTCCTATATCTAAAATCATCTTTGGATTTAGTCTAGTATAATCTAAACGTTCTAACATTCTTTGCGCAATTTCACTATATACCAACTTCAATTGATTTATTGCCAATGCATTCTTATCCATTAATTGAGCTATATTCATTGAATCTCATAGAAAATATTTTTAAGATACCTAAATTGTATCTTAAATCAACGCTTTAAATAAGCAAATTTTTATTTAAATGATGAATTTAGTGAAATTTTTGGAATACCTATACTAAATATTTTTCTAAATATATATTTAACTATTCAAGGCATCTTATACCAATATATGAGTTACAAAAGTGGTATTGGTGTTCTTCCTGACACTCCAACTAACAAAGGAAACTATCTATCAATTACCACATATGGGTAATATTTATACTTAAGAACTCGGGGATAGTTATAATTAATGCTTTTATAAATTATATCTTGATGATTAAAAATATAGGCGTATTGAATAAAAGAGTGGGGTTTCCCCACTCTTTTTTAATACTAATTACTAGTTATATTTGGAATTGATATATCTAAAGGTTCTGAATTGTGATTGTTTCTTAATTTAGATAACAATGGAAACCGTGCAGCATAAGCCAATGACCATGCTGAAATTGATGATCCATCACCAAAAACACACATATCCATTTGAGCATTCATATTATTTACAAAAGCACCCTCAGGTATCGTAAACTCTACTTCTGAGCCACCTAATTCTAAACATACATTAAGTGCAGGGTCATTAAACGGTTTCGTTGGTAATTTTTGTAAAGGAAGAATTTTAAGTTTTTTAACAAAAGTTTCTGCAAAATTAGGTGTGGTAGCTTCAAATGCATCTAATCCCATAATTTCATTCAACCCACCCTTCCTAAGATTGTTAAATTGACAAAATTCTTTGGGTGCTCCATATACAATACCTGTATGAGCCTCATACAATGGACGAAGTTCTATAACTTTACCACCAGCTTGCTCGCAAGTTTTGGGGTTAGACGAAACATCATTGTCAGCATATACTAATGAAGAACATGCCAACAATATATTTAATAAGACAAAAGACTTTCTTTTCATAGTAAAATCCTTAAGAACTGTTAGCTTAGTTTTTCAATATTCTTGAAATAAAGTCATAGACTTTTTTCAAACCTAATTATTACAACCTGATAAATATAAAATTACGGTGTAAGAATATTAGTATATCACAAAATTTACAGCTTGTGTGAAAATTTTTAACACACCAAAAATCGAGGAATAGATTAGAAATAAGACAGCATTAAGCTGAGAACCTAAATCAAATATTTTATAATTTAGGGGTAAAAGGAATTTTTTAATACCTTCTAACATAACAAATTTAGATAAGTTGAATATTATTTAAGATATTTTAATGAACCTATAAAAAAAGTCCCCGAAATTAAATTTCGAGGACTTTGGTCTAAAGAAAAACTAAAATTAATACATTCCATCCATGCCGCCCATACCTCCTGGCATTGGAGCTGCTGGAGCATCTTCCTTAGGTAATTCAGCTACCATGCAATCAGTAGTTAGCATTAACCCCGCAACTGACGCTGCATGTTGTAATGCGGCACGAGTAACTTTAGCTGGATCTAATACACCCATTTCGATTAAATCACCAAATTCACCAGTTCCAGCATTGTAACCATATGCACCTTTACCTTCAGATACTTTATTAACTACCACACTTGGTTCTTCACCACAGTTAGCTACTATTTGACGTAATGGTGATTCAATTGCTTTCATAACAATTTGCACTCCCGCATCTTGTTCTGAATTGCCACTTTTTAAGTTAGCAATGCTTAAACGCGCACGAATTAAGGCAACTCCACCACCAGCAACAACACCTTCCTCAACAGCAGCTCTTGTTGCGTGTAATGCATCTTCAACACGCGCTTTCTTTTCTTTCATTTCAACTTCAGTTGCTGCACCAACTTTAATTACTGCAACACCACCTGCAAGTTTAGCTACACGCTCTTGAAGTTTTTCACGATCATAGTCTGAGGTTGCTTCTTCAATTTGCTTACGGATAAGATCTACACGGCTTTTTATCGCATCAGCCTCAGCATTACCATCAATAATTGTAGTATTTTCTTTACCAATTTCTACACGTTTTGCTTGGCCTAACATGGTTAATTCAGCTTTCTCTAACGATAAACCAACTTCTTCAGCAATAACAGTACCACCCGTTAAAATCGCGATATCTTCAAGCATTGCTTTACGTCTATCACCAAACCCTGGAGCTTTTACAGCAAAAGCTTTTAAAATACCACGCATATTATTTACAACCAATGTAGCTAGAGCTTCTCCTTCCACATCTTCAGCAATAATCAATAATGGACGACCAGCTTTAGCTATTTGCTCTAAAATTGGTAATAAATCACGAATATTTGATATTTTTTTATCACACAATAGGATAAATGGATTTTCTAAAATCGCTAGTTGTTTATCTGGATTATTGATGAAATATGGTGATAAATAACCACGGTCAAATTGCATACCCTCTACAACATCCAACTCATTATTTAAACCACTGCCATCTTCAACAGTAATTACACCTTCTTTACCAACTTTAGCCATAGCTGTTGCAATAATATCACCAATTGAGCTATCACTATTTGCAGAAATTGAACCTACTTGAGCAATTTCTTTAGAAGTAGTACATGGTTTAGCAATTTTTTTCAATTCTTCAACTAATAATTCAACTGCTTTATCAATTCCACGTTTTAAATCCATTGGGTTCATGCCAGCAGCAACGTATTTCATACCTTCTTTAACAATTGCTTGAGCTAAAACAGTTGCTGTTGTTGTTCCATCTCCTGCTATATCTGCAGTTTTTGATGCAACTTCCTTAACCATTTGCGCACCCATATTTTCGAATTTATCTTTTAATTCAATTTCTTTAGCTACCGAAACACCATCTTTAGTAATTAAAGGCGCACCAAATGAGCGCTCTAATACCACATTACGGCCTTTAGGACCTAAGGTAACTTTTACTGCATCGGCTAAAACATTAACTCCACGCACCATTTTATCGCGCGCATCAATTCCAAATTTTACTTCTTTAGCTGCCATTTTCTATTAAACTCCTATCCTAAAATTCAATTAAGCAATAATACCAAAAATATCATCTTCACGCATTACCAAGTATTCTTTACTATCAAGTTTAACTGCTTGACCTGAATATTTACCAAAAATTACTTTATCGCCAACTTTTACGTTAATGTTGATCTTAGTGCCATTATCTAATGTTTTTCCATCTCCAACAGCAACGACAACACCCATATCTGGTTTTTCTGCTGCACTACCAGGTAATATAATACCTGATGCAGTTTTTTCTTCTGCTTCCACACGTTCAACAACAACACGATCATGTAAAGGCTTAATTGATGCCATATTAAACTCCTATAAAAAATAATATAACATTTGTTACAAATGTGTATATAGCTATCATTAATAATATTTCAAGAGGGATTATTAAAAAATTTTGCAATTTAATCCAAAATATTGGAAAACAATCATCTTAAAATGAAGTCAAATTTATAAATTTCATTATTAAATTTTGTGATTTTATTTAACTTTTGATATGGATACTCGTAAGCATATTTTTTATTGTCTTCTACCGTTAAGCTATAATTAAGAATATTTCAAGAGGGGTTATTAAAAAGTTTTGCAATTTAATCCAAAATGTTGGAAAATAACCATCTTAAAATAAAATCAAACTTCTAAATCTCATTAATAAATTTTGCGATTTATTTAAGTTTAAAATTGGTCATTAGTAAGCATGTTTATTGTTTTCTACTATTTATTTATCCTATTACTTATAAAGGAATTAAGTAATGCAACGAACCGAATTAACCATAAAAGCTATCGTTATTGGCTTATTTCTTGCAGTTCTCTTAGGTGGTGCAAATATTTATCTAGGACTTAAAATCGGAAATACCATTAGCGCATCAATCCCAGCATCTATACTTGCTATGGGTGTTTTAAAAATGTTTAAAAATTACAGCGTACTTGAAAACAATATTTCTCAAACTATTGCAACCACAGGTGAAGCTCTTGCTGGAATGGCAATTTTTGTATTCCCAGCATTATTAATCCTACATACTTGGCACGAATTTAACTATTGGCAAATCGTTGTTATGGCAATTTGTGGGGGCTTTATAGGGATTGCATTTTCTGTAGTTCTTAGGAAAACTTTATTGAATAATCCTGCACTTACTTTTCCTGAAGGTCAAGCAATTGGTCAAGTTCTACTAACAGCAAGTAACCCTAAAGCCAGTAAAGCAAACTTTATTGCACTTTCATCTGGTATGACAATTTCCGCTATTTTAAACTTTTGCCAAACTGGATTACAAATATTTGCTGATTCATACATGAAATTAATGAAAGTAGGTAAAGCAGCAGTTGGAGGCGGGGTTAGCTTTTCTGTTGCAATTATTGGGGCTGGATTTTTAGTTGGGCCAAATCCAACTATAGTAGCATTTATAGCTTCATGTGTAGGATGGTTAATCTTTTTACCAATCTTTATATCAGTTTATGGTTTTAAAGACCCGGCTAATTTACATGCTAGTGTATTTGCATTATGGACATCGCATGTTCGTCCAATTGGAATTGGCGTATTAATTTTTAGTGGGTTTGCAACTATGGCCGAACTAGCCAAACCAATCTTCAATGGGATCCGTGAATCAACTAAAGCCTTTAGAAATATGGGACATGTTGAAGCTAATGATCGTGATTTAGGTTTTACTATATTAACCATTGTCGTTATTTTATCTTCATTACCGGTTCTATATTTTATTTATACACAGCTGTCTCAAATGACTGATTACAATAATCTATGTAATATTCTGTTAGCTATTGTTATTTTGTTATTAGTCTTAATTGTAGGATTTTTTATTGCATCAGTTGCGGGATATTTTGCTGGATTCATTGGTTCAACTAACTCACCCGGATCTGGATTACTATTTATTGCTGTTATTGCATTAAGTTTATTCTTACGACCATTAATTAATGTTCATGAAGGTGAGCATTTAAATATCTTGTTTGCTACAATTATAATTCTAGTTGGATTTATTTCTTTTGCAAGTATTATTACCAATGAAAATAGCCAAGATTTTAAATCTGGCCAAATTGTTGGCGCATCACCTTATAAGCAACAAATTTCATTATTCTTTGGGATTATTGCAACCGCATTTACTATGCCACTTATGATGGATTTGATTTTTCAAGCATATGGGATTGCCGGAATTGTTCCTCATCCTGGGATTGACCCAAACACCACATTAAGTGCACCACAAGCAACAGCTATTGCAATGGTTACTCAAAATATTATTGCTCGCTCACAAGATTGGAGCTTAATTGGTTACGGTCTAACCATTGGATTTATCTGCTTGATTATCGATAAAATCTTAATAAGATATTTTAAAAAGCGCTGCCCTGGTTTATCTGTTGGATTTGGCTTATACTTAGCGCCGCCACTAATTACCTCGTTATTTATTGGTGGATTATTACGCTATTTTGTATCTAAGAGACAACGTAGACTTAAAGAAGAGCATGGCGAAGAATCTTATCAAAAATCAAAAAATATAACTAATTTACTAGTTTGTGGATTAGTTGCTGGTGAATCACTTATGGGATTATTCATTTCAATTCCTTTTGTAATTAAACAAAGTAGCGATGCATTTAGAATAGTTAGTGATAACTTTTTAGGCATCTCACAAATATTATCTGCAATTATTACCTTATTAGTTTTAATGCTAGTATATAAAGTTGCTGGAAGAAAATAATCTAAAGGCCCAATTCAAATTGGGCCTTTTTTTCAAGAAAAGTATATGCTAAATCTCACAATCTTACTTGGCCAATCAGATATATCAAAGTTTAGACTGAAACAAATTACTAGTCATGATCTATTAACCAATAATCTGTATCTAATAACTAGTAAATCACCAATTGTTGGGGATGAAATAAATAAATTAGAACAATTATTATCTGGCAAAATTATCAATGGCCTACATCTCGATAAAACCAGAAACATTGCCATTGGGCCACGTATTGGGACTGTATCACCCTGGTCATCCAAAGCCACTGAAATTATTCATCGTTGTGGTCTTTCTAATATTATTCGTGTAGAACAACTCAAATATTTTCAATCTAAGCATGATTTAACTGAAATATTAGATAAATTATATGATCAGATGACTGAATCAGTTTTTAATAATTTGACTGACTTAAATAAAATATTTACTGAGCATCATTGCAAAAGCTATATTGAAATAGATATTCTCACTCATGGAAAAAACATTCTTAATCAAGTAAATCTTGATATGGGGCTTGCACTTTCATCTGATGAAATTGATTATTTATATGATAACTATTTGAGTGTTAAACGCAATCCAACTGATGTTGAACTTATGATGTTTGCTCAAGCAAATAGTGAACATTGCCGCCATAAGATATTTAATGCTAAGTTTATAATTAATGGCGAAGAACAACCTAAAACCCTATTTGAAATGATTAAAGACACTTATAAAGCATCTCCTAATAATGTATTGGTAGCTTATAATGATAATTCTTCGGTAATTAATGGAATATTGACCAATAGATTCTATCCAAAATATCATACTAAAGATTATCAATTTCATAACGAAATGACTCATATCCTGATGAAAGTTGAAACACATAATCATCCAACCGCAATTGCTCCATTTGCAGGAGCTGCAACTGGGAGCGGTGGCGAAATTCGTGATGAAGGCGCAACTGGCCGTGGATCTAAACCAAAAGCCGGTTTAACTGGATTTAGTGTATCGAGTTTAAACTTAGATGTTTCTCATAACCACCAAGCCTCAAATTATGGGAAACCAGAACACATTCAATCCGCATTAAATATTATGCTTGAAGGCCCAATTGGTGGGGCAAGTTTTAATAATGAATTTGGCCGACCAAATCTATGTGGGTATTTTAGAAGCTTCCAACAACAAATATCTGGGATCACCTATGGTTATCATAAGCCAATTATGATTGCAGGTGGTTATGGCAATATTGAAGATAAACAAGTTAAGAAATCTGAAGTTACTGACAATGCTTTAATTATTCAACTAGGAGGACCTGGATTTTTAATTGGTTTAGGTGGCGGTTCTGCTTCATCTATGACTGGCGGCGAAAACCGTAGAGAATTAGATTTTAATTCAGTCCAACGTTCCAATCCTGAAATGGAACGCCGATGTCAAGAAGTAATTGATATCTGTTGGCAATTAGGTGATAAGAACCCAATTTTATCGATACACGATGTAGGTGCGGGTGGATTATCTAATGCAGTGCCTGAATTAGTCCATGGTTCTGATAAAGGTGGAACTTTTGAACTTCGGGATATTCCAACTTATGATAGTACCATGTCACCATTAGAAACTTGGTGTAACGAATCTCAAGAACGATATGTTATCGCAATTGAGCCTAGCCAATTAGAATTATTTACTTCAATTTGTAAACGTGAAAATTGCCCAATTAAAATTATTGGTAGAGCAACCCAGTCTAAACAACTAACCTTAAATGATAAAAACTATGATAATAAGCCAATCGATATAGATATTGATATTTTACTTGGAAAACCTCCACGCACCGTTAAAGATGTAACTCTAAATCAAATTGACTCCAATAATAGTTTGAATGGAATAGAATTAAATCTGAAGGATAGCTTATATAAAGTTATTTCGCATCCAACAGTTGCTAATAAATCATTTTTAATCACTATTGGTGATCGAACTGTTGGTGGATTGACTGTTAGAGATCAAATGGTTGGTAAATGGCAAATCCCGGTTGCCGATTGTGCAATTACCACATTTGGGTTTAGCGATATAGCTGGCGAAGTTATGGCAATGGGCGAGAGAACTCCAATTGCCACTTTAAATGCAGAAGCATCTGGAAGAATGGCTGTTGCTGAAAGCCTAACTAATATTGCTAGTTGTTTAATTGACGATTTAAATGATATTAAATTATCTGCAAACTGGATGGCAAGTTGTGGAAGTATTAATCAGGATGCGCTTTTATATAAAACAGTTAATGCTACTAGTGAATTATGCCAAAAACTTAATATTGCAATTCCCGTTGGTAAAGACTCCTTATCCATGAAAACATCCTGGGTTGACAATAATCAAACCAAAGAAGTTATTTCACCAGTATCATTAATAATTTCCGCATTCAGTTTGACAAATAATGTTACCCAACATCAAACTCCAGAATTAAAATCAAATTCTAATTCAAGTTTAATCTTATTAAGCCTAAATCATCAAATGCGAATGGGTGCAAGCATATTACAAGAAACTCAAAATGCATTTAGAGGTACAACTCCAGACATCGATGATCCAAATAGCCTTATTAACTTATTTAACCTACTTAAAGAATTACATAAAGAAAATTTAATTCTAGCATACCACGATAAATCGGATGGAGGACTAGTTGCCACTTTATGTGAAATGCTATTTGCCAGTAGAATTGGGATTGAACTTAACCTAATGACAAATAATTTAATTGAATTTTTGTTCAATGAAGAAATTGGAGTAGTTATACAAGTTGACAATCATAAAATTAGCCAAATTAATCATTTAATTAGCAAATTTAACGTAACTAATCTTAATATTGCTAAAGTTAACTTAAATCATGAAAAGCTAATCATCAATAATAATCAGCGACAAGTTCTTAATGAAGATAGATTTAAACTACAAGAATTATGGAGTAATGTTAGCTATAACATGCAGAAATTACGTGATAATCCAGAATGTGCCGACAGTGAATTTAAACTAATTAGCGAACAAAATCCAGGGTTATACTCCAAAATAAATTTTGATATTGATTCAATTCAAGCTCCATTCATAAATAGCAACCGGCCTAAAATTGCTATTTTACGTGAACAAGGCGTAAACGGTCAGTTGGAAATGGCCGCAGCTTTTACACAAGCAGGTTTTGAAGCATTTGATATTCATATTAATGATTTACTATCTGATGCTTATAATCTAGACCAATTTATTGGATTTGCTGCTTGTGGGGGCTTTAGCTATGGTGATGTACTAGGCGCAGGTCAAGGATGGGCTAAAAGTATTTTATTTAATAACAAATTGAAAGATCAATTCAGTAATTTTTTTAATCGAGACAATACTTTTGCAATTGGTATTTGTAACGGCTGTCAAATGATGTCACATTTAGCAAAAATCATTCCTGGTGCGGAATCTTTTCCTCAATTTAAACGAAATATTTCTGAGCAATTTGAAGCTCGGTTAAGCATGGTTGAAATTCAAGATTCCCCATCAATTTTCTTTAAAGATATGCAAGGATCACAACTTCCAATCATAGTATCACATGGAGAAGGAAGAGCTGAATTTCAATCAGGAAATCAAAAAGAAAACCTTAAAATATCTATGCGTTATATTGATAATCATGGCAGAGCCACCGAAAGATATCCATTGAATCCTAATGGATCACCAAATGGAATTGCCTCAGTCACGAGTCTTGATGGGCGCTTTACTATTATGATGCCTCATCCTGAACGCAGTTTTAGGACACTACAAATGACTTGGCAATCTGAATATAAAAAGCCGATGAGCCCATGGTTTAAATTATTTGTAAATGCTAAGCAATTTACTTTATAAATATCTGAAAACTGATTTGATTTATAATTTGGAAAATATAAAATTAATAGATCAATGAATTTAAAGCCTTTACCAAATATGTAAAAGCTTTAAATAATTACTTAATTATGGATTAAATGTAATATCTCCAAAATCTGGATAGTTTACTGAAATATTATTGTCATTATCGTTTAGATTATTATTTTTTTGTGGATATATATCTGGACAATCATCAGGATCAGTATTAGTTAAAGAATAATTGTAAAAATTTACCAATGTTGCATCTTGGTTTGCAATTTCTAATGAACCACTGAACTTACCGTTGCTTGCTTCATAATGTATATCTATTCTTTCATTTGGAAAAATAGTACAAGCCTCGGTTTCTGTAGTGCAGGTTGCTGG
Source organism: uncultured Neisseriaceae bacterium (assembly GCA_937952895.1). Taxonomy (GTDB): domain Bacteria; phylum Pseudomonadota; class Gammaproteobacteria; order Burkholderiales; family UBA11063; genus Aquella. Next base: position 786 of record CALFYC010000078.1, on the reverse strand, counting down.
ATTATTTATAAAAGCTACACTTTGGCCTGCATTTGGAGAAAATTTTATAGTCCATATTTCATTTGTTGTATTATGTATCTCTGCACTGCAATGATAAGCAAATGCTTGATTTGATAAAATTGTTGTTCCTATAAATAGCGCTGTACTAAATTTTAGTAAATTCCGTTTCATAAGACTAATTTACCCTTTCACAAAAATTATAAAAATTTAATTTAACTTTCTTTTTTAATTATAATACATAATAACCGAGTTACACAACCTAAATATTTAGGTTCATATACTTTTTCATTAAATATTTGGATAATAGTTCAAATTCTATAATTTAATCGTCTAAAATCTACACATTTATATTATCAAAATAAAAAATAGTTAATAGGCTAAAAATTATAGTTAAGTTCTTGTAAGAGAACCTTCAAAGCCAACAAACCGAATTTTTTCTCGAATCATTTTAAGAATAAATTTACAAACATGCTTGACAAAGGCAATAGTAGTTGATAAAATACCCCCCTCTGAGCAAATAACGCTTGAGAACCGCTTGGAGAAATGGCCGAGTGGTCGAAGGCACTCCCCTGCTAAGGGAGCATACGAGCTAAAACTCGTATCGAGGGTTCGAATCCCTCTTTCTCCGCCAGGGCACCCGTAGCTCAGCTGGATAGAGTATCTGGCTACGAACCAGAGGGTCAGGAGTTCGAATCTCTTCGGGTGCGCCATAGCGTTAAATTGCAAAGAAATTTAGTCCCTATCGTCTAGAGGCCTAGGACATCGCCCTTTCACGGCGGTAACAGG
>CALFYC010000077.1 GCA_937952895.1 uncultured Neisseriaceae bacterium | reverse complement strand
TAATTTTATAAATTAAAATGTTAGAATAGACAAATGTTAATTAATTTCTATTGAGAATATTATAAGTTTAAAAATTTATTTAAAATAATTGTGCATTTATTTTGTACAACTAGTAAAATACGCCCATTAATAAATTTTAAATCTATATATAAAATTGAATTAAATATGTAGATTAATAAAGCGATTATGTACTTTAATTAGCCAAATCGTTTAATTACAGTACTTACGAATAAAAATGAAATAGCTTTTACAGGAGTTGGTAATGAAAAGAAAATTGCTCACATTGGCATTATGTTCTGTGTCAGCCGGTTCATTTGGTGATGTTACACTATATGGACGTGTTGCAGCAGGTCTAGAAAATGATCAATTCCAAAATACTACTGTACCTGGAACAAACAGTGTTCAGGATTACGGTTCATATTTTGGTATTCGTGGAACAGATGAAGTATATGGTGATACATCTGCTGTTTGGCAAATTGAGCAATTATTAGATATTACATCAGGTCAAGCTTATTATAATACTACAGCTGGTGGAATGACTGTGTCAAGAAACGGTATGTCTGGTAATAATAATGGACGAGTTTGGAGTGAAATGAACGTTCTAGCATCTGGTGAAACTTATGTTGGTTTACAAGGTGGTTGGGGACGAGTGCGCCTTGGAAACTTGTCGAACTATATGCGTGAAAATATGGGTGCAGTTGACTTATATAACTATGGTAATGGTGTTAACGGTCTTAGTAACTGGTCACGTACTACAAAAATTTTACCAGATGCAATCGGTTATGATTCACCAACATGGGGTGGTTTCAGTTTTGCTGGTCAATATTCTTTTAATACAAGCGGTCAAATTGGAGTTTCAGGTATTGGTACTTCAACAACCTTTGGTGGTGGATTAAATGGTTACTATTCAGGTGGCGTATACAGTATGGGTATGGGATGGGGATATGGACCATATTCGATTGAGTTAGGTAGCCAAATTTACTCTAACGTGGGAACCTATGCAACTGGAACATCTGGTGCGCAACTACCACCAGGTTATCCACAATATGCAGCATATAATAATGCATATGTTAATCGTTTAGAATTAGGCTTTAATGATCCAGATAGCTTAATTTTGGGTGTTGGTATGCAAATTTCTCAAGGTTTAGGCTGGGCAAGTTGGGCTAACTCAGGTGGTTCATTTAACAACTATATTTATAATCCAGGATATAACGTAACTGGCTTAAATAATAACCAATATCAAACTCAAGAAGCAGCATTATCTTTAGGCTATCATTTTGGTCCATGGACTCCAAAAATTGGTTATGCGTATGGCAATAATATGATGTATGGGGGTAATATTGGATCAGTGTTAAGTGGAACGGCTAATCAAATTGCCAATACTGGCTACCAACAAGCTGTAGCCGAACTAGATTGGAATATTACGCCAAGAACAATTGCTTTTATTAACTATGGTCAAGCATGGTATGGAAGCACATTACAAAATATTTCTTATTGTGGTAATGCATGTAGCACAGCAGGAACAACAGTTAATGGAAATAACCAGGCCTTTATAAATCAAAGCACGGCCGCAATTGGTTTAACTCATACATTCTAATTTAATTGGTTAATTTGTAAAAAGCTGCTTGGAGTTTTATCCAAGCAGCTTTTTTATTAATGATATATAATCTTGATGAACTTAATAAATAATTGTTATTTACATATTATTCTTACGATACTAGGAAATATTATTTTATGATTTTAAATTCGGAATTAATTACAGTTCTTCTATTGGTATTAGTTCTTATTGTTGCTGGATTATTCTCTTTTTTAGAAACAGCTACCGTTGCAATCTCTGAATATAAGTTGAAAGCTCTTCAAGAAAAGCATTTATGGGCAAAATATGCTTATAAATTAAAACAACATCTAAATCAAGTATTGATTTTTAGTCTATTTGGCAATAGTCTATTTAATGCTATTTTTACTATGCTAACAACTATACTGGTTTCTACATTATTAAAAAATATAATGTCTAATTTTTTATTGCCACTAACTACAATTGCTATTGCGTTTTTAATTATAATTTTTTCTGAAGCATTACCTAAAATAATTGCAGCCAAATCTCCAATGACAATTTTAAAGTTTATTACTATTCCACTTTATGGGGTGTTTTATATTTGTAGACCAATCATTTGGGTTTTAGATAAGGTGATTTTAGTCTTTACTAAATTCATAAATATAAATCATTCTGAAAATACTTCACCTGAAGAACTAAAAGCAATTATTGCAGATAAAAGTTTACCTTTTAAAGACAAGCATCGTTCTATTTTGCTCAATTCAATAGATATTGAAAAAATTACTATTAAAGAGGTTCTGATACCTTTAAGAATGGTTGAAGCAATTGATATATCATCTGATATCGAAAATATCTATAAAAAAATTTATACAACTCATCATACGCGTATTATTGTTTACAACAAAACTATAGATAATATTATTGGTTTTATTCATGTTAAGGATATATTATCCTTAGATAAAAATCAATTTGATAAGGAAGAATTAAGCCAAATTGTACGGCCAATTACTTTTGTGAATGATTTTATTTTAGTTATTCGCCAAATTCATCGAGCACAAAAATATAAAAATCGTATTTTTGTAGTTACCAATGAATATGGTGATATTTCTGGTATTGCATGTCTGGAGGATATGCTAGAGATGATTTTTGGGGATTTTACTACCGAATCTCCTCAACAGAAGCATTTGTCGGTTAAGCTTGATGACAGTAATTTTATTGTTGATGGAGCAATGCTAATTCGTGAATTAAATGAATTACATGATCTAAATATAAAATTTACTAATGGTGTTTATACTATTAATGGTTTAGTCCTAAAAATATTAAATGGTATTCCAAATATTGGGGTTTGTTTTAAGTTAGATAATTTAATTTTCGAAGTAATTAATGTTGGAGATTATTGGGTAGAGAGGGTTAAAATTAGCTTTGTCTAAATATGGTTTATTATCTGTAAATTAGTCTTGTTAGATATGATATAATCTACACCTTTATCTTTAAATACAATCAAAGGTTCACTATGAAATGCAAATTGCTTTTACTAGCATTCTGCTTTATGTCGACTATTTCTTTTGCTGATATTGTTCTTTATGGACGTGTTTCTGCAGCAGCGGAAAATGACCAATTTCAAAATAGTACTGTGCCTGGTACGAATAATGTTCAGGATTATGGTTCGTATTTTGGTATTCGTGGAACAGACTCTTTATACGGTGATACATCTGCAGTATGGCAGCTTGAGCAATTATTGGATATTAGTGCAGGTCAAGCTTATTATAATGTAAGTGCTGGTGGTATGACCGTTTCACGTCGTGGGATTTCAGGTATTAATAATGGACGTGTTGTAAGTAATATGAATGTTTTAGCCTCAGGCGAAACTTATGTTGGTATACAGGGTGGTTGGGGGCGGATGCGTCTTGGTAATCTATCTAATTATATGCGTGAGAATATGGGCGCAGTTGATTTATATAACTATGGCAATGGTGATAATGGATTTAGCACTTGGTCACGCACTACAAAAATTTTACCTGTTGCAATTGGTTATGATTCGCCAACTTGGGGAGGCTTTAGTTTTGCAGGTCAATATTCATTTGATACTAATGGGCAACGTGGTGTATCAGGGATAGGTGGCACTACTAATTTTGGTTCTGGATTAAATGGCTACTATTCTGGTGGTGTTTATAGTATGGGTATGGGTTGGGAATATGGTCCATATTCTATTCAGCTTGGAAGTCAAATATTCTCTGATGTGGGGACTTATGCAACGGGAACATCTGGTGCGGAGATCCCACCTGGATATCCTCAATATGCTGCATATAGTGATGGGTATGCGGATCGTTTAGAATTAGGTTTTAATGACCCGGATGGGTTAATTCTAGGAATTGGTATGCAAATTACTCAAGGATTAGGTTGGTTTGGATGGGCTAATTCAGGAGGTTCATTTGATAACTATATTTATAATCCTGGTTATAATGTAGCAGGACTTAATAATAACCAGTACCAAACTCAAGAGGCTGCATTATCTCTAGGTTATCATTTTGGGCCATGGACTCCAAAAATTGGTTATGCATATGGTAATAATATGATGTATGGGGGTAATATTGGTTCAATTTTAACGGGCACAGCTAATCAAATTTCTAATTCTGGCTATCAACAAGCAGTTGCGGAATTAGATTGGAACGTTACACTTAGAACAATTATATTCATTAATTATGGTCAAGAATGGTATGGAAGCACGTTACAAAATATTTCTTATTGCGGTAATGCATGTAGTACAGCTGGATCAATAGTTAATGCGAATAATCAGGCATTCATCAATCAAAGCACAGCCGCAATTGGTCTGAGTCATACTTTTTAACTTATAAAAATTCATACAAATAAAATCTTAGATAATATCGGTATAGGATTTAGTAGCTGAAAATGCTATAATACTGATCTGCGTTTTAGTTATTATTGAGGAATTTTTTAATGTATGGTTTATTTGCCTTTTTATTCCAGAATACTTTATTACTACGTGGCTGCACTTTATTTATTTTAGGAAGTATAATTGGAAGTTTTTTAAATGTGGTGATTTATCGATTACCTATAATTTTGGATAAAAAAGAGGAAGCTAATTTAAATAGTAATCCAGAAATTGACACTCACAAAGTTGTAGAGACATTTAATCTAGTCTACCCAAGTTCGCATTGCCCTGTGTGTAAAAATAGGGTGCCTATTTGGGCTAATATTCCAATATTAGGTTATTTCCTTACGAATGGGAAATGCTGTTATTGTAAAACTAAAATTTCCGTGCGTTATCCAGCATTAGAACTTATTACAGGGTTATTGTTTGTATTATCTGGTAGTATTTCAAGTGATATAGTAATGCTGCCTGCATTTTTAGTTTTTATTAGCATAGTAATTTGCTTGATCGTTATTGATTTTGATCACATGATCTTACCTGATGAATTAACTGGAGTCTTATTATGGGCTGGATTATTATTTAATTTAAATGGTGCTATTGCGGGCAGCCTAATTAACGCAGTTTTAGGTGTGATTGTTGGGTATTTACTTTTGTGGTTACTTTATTGGGGATTTAAGTTTATTACTAAACGTGATGGAATGGGTTATGGAGATTTTAAGTTTCTAGCTGCAATTTTAGCATGGGTTGGCTATCTATATATTGTGCCAGTTCTATTAATATCTTCAATTTTAGGTATTATTTATTTTGTGCTTGGACGATTAACTGGTCGTGTTATGTCCGGTCATCCAATTCCATTTGGCCCATTTTTAGGCATTGCTGGTATAATTACTTTATTAAGTCATAATTTTATATCAATATTTATTGTATGAGATATATAATTGGTTTGACAGGCTTAATTGGGAGTGGAAAATCAACAGTTGCTGATTTTTTTGCTAATTGTGGTGCAGGTATCATTGATACGGATAAAATTGCGCATGCTATAACTTTAAAAAATGGAATTGCGATAGAGCCAATAATTGATGAGTTTGGTAAAGAATTCATTAGCTATGAAGGTCATGTAGATCGCGCTAAATTAAGAAGCTTGGTCTTTGAAGATAGCGTTGCTTTAACTAAATTAGAACAAATTTTGCATCCTATTATTTTAGATAAAGTAATTAAAGAAATAGATAAATTGAATGCGCCATACATAATATTGGTTGTGCCATTATTATTTAAAGCTAAAAGTTATTTAGAATTAATTAATCGAAGTTTATTTATAGATGCACATGAGCATTTAATTTTTGAAAGGGTAATGACGAGAAGTAAACTGTCATACCCAGAGATATTTAAAATATTAAATTCACAAATGCCACGAGAAAAGCAGTTATCTCTGGCTGATGATATTATAATTAACAATGATAATGAAATGGAATTAAATAAGCAGGTTGAGGCATTAGATTTAAAATATCAGCAACTTGCTACAAGTTAAAATGGTAAATTATGAATTGGTTAAGTAAAATAGATAAAAATTTAAAAATTAGAGTTATATATTGGGGCACAGTATTACTTGCCATGGTATTTATTATATTGCCAATGTTTTTCTTTTTCTATCTATTTAACGAAGATCAAGTTAAGCAAATGATTGTTGACCAGTTTAACAATGAAAATTATCATGTTGAGGTAGTTGGACATGTAGTGCCACAATTATGGCATGGCTTAAGCATTGAAGTATCTGATGTCGCTGTTTCAAATAAAGATGACGTGCCGTTATTTAGAGTAAATAAGATTGATTGTCAGATGTCATGGCTAAGTTTAGTTTTTGGCAAATATAGTGTTAGAAGGATGGAAGTTACCGGTGTTGCAGTTGAAGAAGAGGCAGTAATTAATAATGGTTTATCCAATTTATTAAATTTTTCTCATTTGGAACATTCCAAATTCAATCATCTTGATGCAATTGACATTTCTGGAATTCATACAGTTGGTGATAACCAAGAATATCATATAAATAGAGGATCTTTGAATTTAAAACAAAATGGAATGACTACGGATTTGAGTTTGGGATTTAAATTAATTGATCAAGATTTGTATGTTTCGATTTTAGGTTCATTTAGTTTAGATGATAATATAGTAAAATTTAATTCATTTAATACTACATTGTATAGCCAAAATTTAAAAGCAGAAATGAGCTCCGATGCTAGCTATGATTTAGCTGATAAGAAACTGTTACTTAAAAATTCAAATGGGCGCATATCAATTGCTGATTATTCAGGGAATATTGATTTAAATCAATTGACTCTATCTTTAAATGGAGCTTATACTAATACTGCTAAATTAGATTTGCGTTCTAATAGTAATGAATTATTACCACAAAAAGTATTAGTCTCTTTTAATCAATTAGCAATTCCTGAATTTAAAAAATTCGCAGCTAACAATATGGAAGTTGATTACTCGACTGGAATAGGTAAGTCTAAGTTAAGTTTAACAGCTAATTTAACCAAAATGAATTTAACTAATGATTTTCAGATAAATGGTGATAGTTGTTCAAGCAAGGTTGACTTTATTTTACCTAATTTAAGCGAAAGTGTCTTACATGCTAATTTAGATGGTATATGTGAATATATTCCAAAACGGAAGTTAATTCATTTTGATTTTAAAGGTGCTTTTGATAAATCTCCACTTAATATAGCCTTACAAATTTTTTTAGGTCATAAAAAGCCATATATTGTTGCATCTGGTAAAATTAAAAGTTTAGATTTTTCGCATTTACAATTAACTAGTCAAGATCAATTATTACCACTTTATTATGACAATAGTTCATTGCCATTTAGTTGGTTATCATTGTTTGATCTGAACGCAACTTTAGGGGTTGGTCAAGTTTTATTTCAACGTGGCGCTTTAAATGATTTAGTTACGCAGTTTACGGTTGCAAATAATCAATTAAAAATTAGTAAAATTCGTGCAAATATTTATTCTGGAACATTATCTGGTAGTGCAAAAATTACTAAATTAAATAATGATCAATATAATATTACAACGATGGGTACTCTTTATAATCTAGAATTACAAAGTATGTTTGATGATATTTTTAATGTAAGAGCAATTAGAGGTAAAGCTAATGTGCGAATAAATATTTCAGCTAATAAAGTTAATTCATATAATGATATTCATAAAAAAATTACAGGTACTGTTGCAATTGATGCAAATCAGGGTATGTTTCAAGGGATTGATTTTGATTTATTTGTAAATCCAAATAAAATAGGCTTAAACACTAAACCAACAACAGCATTTCAGAAATTACGTGCAAGTTTTAACTTCATGAATGGAATTAGTAAAAATGGTAGTTTAAGTTTTTCTTCGCCATATGTATTTGCAAGTGGTTTTGGTATAGTTGATTTTATAAATGAAAAGCTTGATTATAATTTACAGATCAAAAGCTCACTACCTCGAAATGACCAAAAAATTAGTTCAGTCTTGATTCCGGTTAAAATATCTGGACCATTATTTAGTCCTAAAATTAATATTCAAAATATACATTTAATTTCAGGTGGTCATAGGATTTAAAGTATCAATTTATCATGCGGCTATTAACTAATTAATCTTAAATGATTGACTAGGTTTTTAATACTAATAGTACACCAAACTCCTTCAAGAATTACAAACCCATACTGCAATGCTAATGCTGCAGTTATTGTCAAAATAGCTGAACCAATTATATTAAATATAATTGAATTTAAAGGATTAGCATTATTACTATCTCGTCCAGCTAAATAATAGCCAATTAATAAGCAAATAGCTCCAACTATGGATATAATTTGTAATAGCATAAAATACTCAATCAAAAATTGTGTTTATTAGATAGATGAATTTTAACAGAATTAAGAAATTTAGTGGGTTATTTAATTTTAGTTAAATTTTATGAATTACCAACACTTGAATTTGCTAAAATATACATTATAATAATAAGCACATGTAATTAATTCTTAAATATTATTTTAATCAGGAATCGTGTATGACAGAGCACCAACAATTTAAACAGTTATTAGATTATCTAAATAGTAGGATTGTGGGTCAAGCTGACCTTAATAAAAGATTACTAATTGCGTTGTTATCATCGGGTCATCTTTTAGTTGAAGGTGCTCCTGGTCTTGCAAAGACTACCGCAATTAAGACTTTATCTAGTTGTATTGATTGTTCTTATCATAGAATTCAATTTACGCCAGATTTACTTCCTGCAGATCTAACTGGGACTGATATCTATATTCCAGAACAGCACACCTTTCAGTTTCAAGCTGGTCCTTTATTTCATAATTTTTTACTTGCTGATGAAATTAATCGCGCTCCTGCTAAAGTTCAATCAGCATTACTTGAAGCAATGGGCGAGAAACAAATAACCATTGGTAAAAAAACTTATCCACTATCCAAATTATTTCTAGTAATGGCAACGCAAAATCCAATTGAGCAAGAAGGAACATATCCTCTACCTGAGGCTCAATTAGATCGATTTATGCTCTATGTGAAAATTGGTTATCCGGATGCAGCTCATGAATCAGAAATTTTGGCATTAAATCGCTTCAATGAACCTAAAATTGAAGCGCTGAAACCTAAATTAACCCCAGAGACAATTTTTATGGCCCAACAACAATTGGGGGAAATTCATTTAAGTAAAGCTCTGGAAGAGTATATTATTCAATTAATTATGGCAACTCGTAATCCGCTTAAATATAATCAAGATTTAGCAAAGTGGATTTTATTTGGCGCAAGTCCACGAGGAACTATAGCATTAGAAAGAACCGCACGTGCACATGCATGGCTTAATGATCGTGATTTTGTTACTCCACATGATGTTCATGCAATGATACATGAAGTATTACGCCATAGAATTCTACTCAAATTTGAAGCTGAGGTAGAGGGAATTACTAGTGATCAAGTAGTTAGTAATATTTTGGATTTAGTTCCGATCCCTTAAATTAATCTGATAATATGGTGAAATATTAGTTATGACTAAAGGTATCCAACTAGAAATTAATGAATTACTTGAGTTGCGTTATTATGTAAATAAAGTAAAGTCAATTAAAAATAAAAGACGAAGTAATTCACCTCAATTCGGTGAGAAAGCATCATATGCTCGTGGTCGTGGCATGGATTTTGCTGAAGTTAGGCGTTATCAAGGTGGGGATGATATTCGTTTAATTCATTGGCCATTAACCGCAAGATTAGGTAAAACCTTTACTAAAGTGTATCATGAAGAACGTGAACGAATGGTCTATCTTTTAATTGATCAATCATTCTCAATGAAATTTGGTACTCGAGTTGCATTTAAAAATATCATTGCGGCAAAAGTGGCATCACTTTTAGGTTGGAGTTTTCTTTCACAACAAGAGCAAGTTGGAGGAGTTATATTTAATGATTCAGGCTTAGCTTATATAAAACCCAAACGTACTTATCAATCACTATTTGATATGTTTAACATCTTAATTTCGAATAAAGTTAAACAATATCAAGGTGGTCTAAATAATACTTTAAAGTTTATGTTAGGTAATATCCATTCAGGTAGTAGTGTTGTTGTAATTAGTGATTATAATAATCTAAACGAAGAAACTGAAAACTATTTAAAAATTATTGCAAGTAAATGTGAATTAGTAAATATATTAATTTATGATCCCTTAGAAGAGAGTTTTCCTGATTTGGGAACATTTAGTTTTACTAATGAGGGAAAAAATATACTTGAAATTAGTGCAACTAAACACAATAAAGAACAATATAAAATGCATTTTGTAAAGCGTTTAGAACAATTAAAGACATTATCTAAACAAAATAAAGTGCGTTTAATTACTATTGCAACAAATGATGATATTATTGATAAAATTAAACATGGAATACTAGATTATGGAAACTAATGGTTTAGACAATCTTAAAGATATTCATTTGCCATCGAAAATATCGATTTTCCCGTTGGCAATAGGATGGTATATTCTAATTATTCTATTGCTATTGATCTTAGGATTAGTCATTTATTGGCAGATCCATTGTTTTAAACGTCGGCAGAAAATAAAGAATATTTTAAATTTGTTAAATAGGATAGAAAAGCAAAGTAATCTACAAATATCTCAAAATAAAAGTGAAGAGGTTATAACTGAAGTATCAATTTTATTAAAGCGTGTTGCAATTGACAAATTTAAGTTACAAAATCCCCATAGTTTATTTGGTGAAGAGTGGCTAATTTTTCTAGATAATACCGGGAAAACCAAAGCTTTTACTCAAGGAGAAGGTCAACATTTGCGTAATATTTATCAAAAGTGCAGATTAACTAACCCTGAATTATTTTTTAGTGTGATTAGAGATTGGCTTAAGGTGGTATTATGATTCAAATTAGCTATCCATGGTTTTTTATAACATTATTACTACCATTTATAATTTACTTTATCTGTCCTAGAGCTCCTGAAAGTAATAATCAAGCATTAAAAGTGCCATTTTTTAACCAACTCGTTCAACTTTTTGGTAAATCAGTTAGCTTTGGTAGAAATGCACAATTATCTAACTGGAAATACCTAGCGTTATTAATTTGGCTTTTACTCGTAATTTCTGGTTCAGATATTAAATGGCTAGGTAAACCAATTGCGTTACCACAAACTGGCCGAGATTTACTAATTGCGGTAGATTTATCGGGTAGTATGAAAACTCCAGATATGATGGTGAATGGGACTTCAGAGACTCGAATTGATGTAGTCAAGCAGGTAGCTTCTCAATTTATTAATAAACGTAGTGGGGATAAGCTGGGGTTAATTCTATTTGGTTCAAGGCCATATCTACAAACACCCCTAACGTTTGATAGCAATACTGTAGGGCAAATGCTAAATGAAGCTGAGGTTGGAATGGCTGGTACAGAAACTGCAATTGGGGATGCAATTGGTTTAGCGGTTAAGCAATTAATTGATTACCCACAAGATAGCAAAGCGTTAGTTTTGTTAACAGATGGTGGTAATAATTGCGGTAATCTTGAGCCATTAGATGCTGCGAAACTTGCCTCCACATCTGTATTGAATGTTCGAGAGGATTATCCATATCCTCCTACTTTTATTGTATTATCATTTTATAAATTATTTGGTTACCCTACTGGTATTGGGG
>CALFYC010000076.1 GCA_937952895.1 uncultured Neisseriaceae bacterium | reverse complement strand
GGATGAGGATGAGGATGAGGAGGACGAGGATGCAAGAGTGAAAACAGCATCAAAAACGAAGATAATAGATGATCAAGAGGATGAGGAGGAGGAAGCTACCTTTGATGAAATTTCACCTAATACCAAAGTTTTAGATGATAATAATATTCAAGATGATGATTATGAATTTTTCAATTCAAATTAACCAAAATGTAAAGATATTACTCAAAAATTAATTTCAATAAAAAGATATGGGATTACAATGTGGCATAGTCGGATTACCCAATGTAGGAAAATCTACATTAATGAATCATTTAATTGGGCAAAAAGTAAGTATTGTATCTCGTAAGCCACAAACAACGCAGCATCGAATTAGAGGGGTTTTTACCGAAAACAATTATCAATTTGTGTTTGTGGATACCCCAGGCTTTCAAAAAAAATATATTAATAAATTCAATTTAGTGTTAAATCAAAGTGTGATTAATAGTTTGAATGGGGTAGATGCTATTCTTTTTGTGGTTGAAGCTGGAATATGTAATGTTGCAGATTTGGAGGTGATTTCATTGTTGCCAAAAACTGCAAATGTTATTTTGGTGGTAAATAAAATCGACAAATTAAAAGATAAAATCAATCTAGATAAATTTGTAGCTACTATATCGGAGAAATATCCATTTAAACAAATTAAGCTTGTTGCGGCAAAACATCATACTGGAATCGTTGGATTAGTTGATTCTATAAAACCTTGTCTTCCTAATGGGGAATTTTTATATCCAGAAGATCATATGACTGATAGATCTAGTAGTTTTTTAGCCAGTGAAATTATTCGAGAAAAGCTATTTCGCTCATTAGGGGAAGAGTTGCCCTATAGCGTTGCTGTGGAAATTGATGAATTTAAGGTAGAAGCTAAGATTATTCATATTTCCGCTACAATTTTAGTTGATAAAGATAATCAAAAGGGTATGGTAATTGGTCAAGGGGGGGGGAAGCTTAAGAAAATTTCTACAGAAGCTAGAATTGATATGGAGTCACTTTTTGCAAAACAGGTGTTTTTGCAAGTTTGGGTTAAAGTAAAACAAGGTTTTGCTGATGAAGCCAAATTTTTAGCTCAATTTGAATAAACCTATTTGGATATCCAAAATTATGTTAAGTATAGTTATTAATGTTAAAAATGGTGAAAAGTATTTAGTTAGAGTGCTAAATTCATTAACTAAATTTAACGAAATAGTTTTATTTGACAATTATTCAACGGATAGAACAATTGAAATTGCTAAAGCTTACCCTAATGTGAAAATTGTTCAGGAACCATTTTGTGGCATGGGTAAGGTTAGAAATAATGCAGCTAAGCATACAACCAATGACTGGATTTTAGCTATTGATTGTGATGAAATTATTCATCCGGAATTGACTAAAAAAATCTTATCGATGAAATTCTCTGTAAATACGGTATATCAAGTATTACGTTACAACTTTTATGACAATTATAAAATTGATGGAGCTTCTTGGGAAAATGATTGGGTTGCAAGGATATATAATAAAACTGCAACACAATTTAGTGAAAGTGACGTTCATGAGAGTTTGAATACAAAAAATCAACATATTGAACGAATTCATGATGGATTTATTTATCATTTCCCTTATGATGCGGTAGCTCAATTAATTGATAAAATGCAATTTTATAGTTCTTTATACGCAAAACAAAATTTAGGACGTAAAAACCCCAAACTATTTTCAATTCCTGTTCGTGCGTTTATGATGTTTTTAAAATGTTATCTTTTAAAACGTGGTTTTAGATTTGGGTATGAAGGTTTTATAATTAGTTGCTATAACTCGATTGGGGTTTTTTCTAAATACATTAAGCTATATGAATTAATTCATAAATGTAAACTTGGGCTATTCGTAAAAATTAATTCACATAAGGATGCGGTGAAACTGATCCAGTATATAAATCATCAAACTTTGTTACCTAACTTTATTTGGATATCTAATGAAAATTTAATTGAAGATGAATTTGAAGTAGTATCGCAATTGATTAAACATGATCTTATCATTCAATCAGAAATAATAATTAACGATTCTAATTTAACGATAGATAAACAAATAAGGGGTCTAAATAATACCAATTTAGTTGATAAAGTTATTTATTGTGAAATAGAAAAATTGTCAAATATTCAAGCATTAGCAAAAATTAAACAAGCGATTAAAAAAGCTCAAGTACTACCAATTGGCTGTCAAGTTTACTAATTTTCTAAAGATTTACTATCTAATCAACAGGTAATGTTTATTACATATCAAAATAATATGCTAAATGTCAATAAATTCAACTAGCTAACTATGTTATAATACCTGGGTTTTTCTTATGAGATAGCTAATGCAAAAAATAATATTTTTATGTTTGATTGGTCTTTTAATTTTATTTCCACTTCAATTGAGATATGGGCGTGGTGGTTATGAAGATGATGCAAAAGTAAAGCTGCAAATTAGCCGACAGTTACAAAATAATTTACAAATAAAAGAACGGAATAATTTGGCATTAGTGCGAATTGATAGTTTGAAAGGTTCGCGTGATGCATTAGAGGCACGAGCAAGATTTGAATTAAATTTGATCAAACCAAATGAAACGTTATTACTACTCCCAGGTAATGATATGATAAAGAAATCCAAATAGTAGAATAGGTAATTTTAATGTACATTCTAGAAATAGAAAATGTTTCCAAAGTATATGGCACATTTAGTGCTTTAGAAAATATTTCATTTAAGATCGATGCTGGAGATTTTGTTGGACTTCTAGGGGTTAATGGTGCAGGTAAAACCACATTAATTTCTGCAATATCTGGAATTAATCATTTTTCGGGAACGATTAAAGTTGCAGGATATGATGTTATTACTCAAGAGAAATTAGCTAAATTAAGTTTAGGTGTTGTCCCGCAAGAAATCGCTTTTGATCCATTTCTAAATGTGTATCAAACCTTAAAATTTCAATCTGGTCTTTATGGGGTTCAAAAGAATAAAGAATGGATTTATGAAATTATGGAGCGTATGTATCTATCGGATAAAGCCAATGTTAAAACTAAAGCTCTATCTGGAGGTATGAAACGTCGTTTGATGGTTGCACAAGCCCTGGTGCATAAACCTCAAGTGTTGATTTTAGACGAACCAACAGCTGGGGTTGATGTTGAAATTCGTAAGAATTTATGGGATTTCATTAAAGAATTAAATAAAAAAGGTCATACTATTCTTTTAACTAGCCATTATCTAGATGAAGTTGAGGAATTATGTCACAAAATTATTATGATTGATAAGGGTAAGTTAGTTACGCAAAAAACCAAAGCAGATTTTATCAGTGCAAATGAACAATTGCCAACTATTGTTGAAATTGAGACTCAAGATGGTAAATTTAGTGATAATTTACAAAGTATGATAGTCAATCGCATAGATAATACATATCAACTTAGGCTTGAAAATAATGATCAATTATTATTTGTTTTAAATTGTTTAAATGCCATTGAGGCCAAAATATTAAACTTAAATCTAAATAAACCAAATCTGGAAGATGTGTTTATTAGCTATTTGAAAAGATAAAGAAGAAATAATGTCTCCATTTTTTGTATTGATCAGAAAAGAAACATATAGATTTTTAACTGTGCCAGTCCAGACTATTTTTGGTCCAATGGTTACAGCATTTTTATATCAACTAATATTTGGGAGTCAATTTCAGCATGCTCAGGGTAGTAATGTTGGATTTGAGTATAATACATTTTTAGTCCCTGGATTAGTAATGCTACAAGTATTATCTAATTCTTTTGCTAATTCAAGTAGCAGCATTATTCAATCAAAGTATACAGGAAATTTAGTCTTTATATTAATGGCACCTTTGACGGCAATAGAATTATATGGGGCCTACTTGATTTCTAGTATTATCCGTGGAATTTTATCTGGAATGGCTGTATTCATATGTATTGCATGGTTTGGAAACCTTACTTGGCCACATTCTTGGGCTACTGTTTGTTATTTTTTAATTTTTGGGAGTGCCATTACAGGTGGGCTTGGAGTAATTGCTGGAATATTATCGACTAAATTTGATCATTTAGCAGCAAGTCAAACTTTTGTATTTACCCCACTAGTTTATTTGGCAGGAGTTTTTTATAATGTGGATAATATTAAAATTCCTAGTTTACAAATAATTGCAAAATTAGATCCATTTTTATATGTGGTAGATGGTTTTAGGCATGGCTTGATCCATAGCTTTAATTCAGATGTGGTTTTTAGTATTTGGTTTGTTGGTTTATTTGCCGTTCTCATTAATTTTATTGGTTATTTATTGATGAGAAGTGGGGTCAATATGAAGCACTAACCATTTGGAAGAAAGAAATTATGATAGAAGATATGATTTACAGTATGATTAGTCAACATATAGACTGTAGCTACTTAGATGTAACAGGTGATGGGCGTCATTTTGATGCTGTAGTTGTAAGTGATAATTTTGTAAATAAATCACGCCTTGAGCGACATAGGCTAATTTATAAAGCTTTAGGTGATAAGATGCAAGACGAAGTGCATGCATTATCAATGAAATTATATACCACTAGCGAATGGAGAAATATTAATGGATAAATTAAGAGTTAGGCATTCTACAGGTCTTAAAGGTAATATCCAAATTTCTGGAGCAAAAAATGCAGCATTGCCAATTATTTGTGCTGGAATTTTAACACCTGAAACCTTAAGTTTAGATAATGTTCCATCTTTAATGGATATCAAAACTTTAGTTAAATTAATCGCGGGTATGGGTGCTAAAATAGAATTTAGTTCAGGTAAAATGCAAATTTTTGGTGGGAGTATTGACAGTTATACCGCGCCTTATGATTTAGTTAAAACTATGCGTGCTTCAGTTCTAGTATTAGGTCCACTATTAGCTAGATTTGGGGAAGCTAAAGTTAGTTTGCCTGGAGGGTGTGCTATTGGTGCAAGGCCTGTTGACCAGCATATCAAAGGTTTAGAATTGATGGGGGCTAAAATCAGTATTGAAAATGGTTATATGATTGCCAAAGCTGATCGCTTAAATGGTGCTAGAATTGTGATGGATTTAGTTACAGTTACGGGCACTGAAAATTTAATGATGGCAGCAACATTGGCACGTGGAACTACTATACTAGAAAATTGTGCTAGAGAGCCAGAAGTTACTGATTTAGCTAATTGTTTAATTAAGATGGGCGCGAAAATTGAAGGAATCGGTACAGACACTATTACAATTCATGGAGTTGAAAAGTTAACTAGCGCTAATCATTCAATTATTGCAGATCGAATTGAAGCTGGAACATATGCTGTAGCTGCTGTTGCAACTCAAGGAGATTTAGTATTAACTCATGCAAGACCAGATACGATGGGGGCAATCATTGAGAAATTAGGATTAGCTGGAGCTAAAATTGATCAAGGTGCTGATTGGCTGCAGGTAACTATGAAAAACCGCCCTAAAGCTATTGATATTAAAACTTTACCTTACCCAGCTTTTCCAACAGATATGCAAGCACAATTTATGGCATTAAATTGTATTGCTGAAGGAACTGGTTGTTTAGTTGAAACAATTTTTGAAAATCGGTATATGCATGTTCCTGAACTATGTCGAATGGGTGCTAATGTAGAAGTTGATGGAAATGTTGCTATAGTTAAAGGCGTGGATCAATTGACTGGTGCTTCAGTTATGGCGACCGATTTACGTGCCTCTGCATCTTTAGTAATTGCGGGTATGGTTGCAACCGGAGAGACTATTATAGATCGTGTATATCATTTAGATCGTGGTTATGAACAAATTGAAAAAAAACTTAATAATGTTGGTGCAGATATTGTTAGGATAAAATAGTTATGCTAGCTCAGAGTGATCATAATTCAATAGTTAAAAATACTTGCACTGTGTCAAATAAGTATTTTACTGTTATAAATGATTCAAGTATCGCAATAGATATATATGTCCAACCAGGTAGTAGAGTTTCGCTAATTGTTGGAATTCATGGTGAGTTACTTAAGATTAAGGTTGGAGCCCCACCTTTAGATAGTAGAGCAAACGATGCAGTTATTCGTGTATTAAGCCTATGGCTTGGAGTTTGTGCTAATAAAATCAATATTGTGCGTGGTGAAAAGTCTAGACTTAAACGCGTTATAATTAATTTGATTAATGATAATATATTAAGTAGATTAGAAGAGATATACAATGTCCAATAAACTTGAATACATAGAACGATTTAATAATAAAGATAAAATAGCTGACTATGTAATTATTTGGTTACACGGACTTGGTGCTGATTATAATGATTTTTTGCCAATCGTAAATGAGTTTAATTTTAATAAGTCAGTAAAGTTTATTTTTCCGAATGCACCATTAAGACCGATTACTATTAATAATGGTTACGTAATGCGTGGTTGGTATGATATTCGTGATTTTACAAGTTTAGATAATAATATTGATCAAGAAGGTATTTATCAATCGATGTATCTTATTGAAAATTTAATTCAAGAGCAGATAGATAATGGCGTTAGTCCACATAAGATTTTATTAGCTGGATTTTCTCAAGGTGGGGTAATGAGTTATGTTACAGCGGCTTTAACTCAATATAAACTTGGTGCTGTTATTGCGCTTTCTTGTTATTTGCCAAGTGCCAAAGTTTTCCTTGAAAAATCACAGCAAGTTAATCTAAAAACACCAATTTTTGCAAGTCATGGTCTAAATGATGAAGTTGTACCTTATCATGCAGGGGTAATTGCTAAGGACATATTAAAGCTTAAAGGATATCAAATTGATTGGCATGAATATCCAGTAGGTCATCAAATGGCAATGGAACAAGTTGCAGATCTTAATAATTGGATAAATGATTTGAGTATTAGATAGGATATGCATATGAAAACTGCTGTTTATGCAGGTAGTTTTGATCCAGTAACGAATGGTCATTTATGGATGATTGAAAAATCTGCAATGGTTTTTGATAAAGTGATTGTTGCAATTGGTGATAACTATAAAAAAAAATATAGTTTCTCAGTAAAAGATCGTATAGATATGTTAAAAGAAGTCACTAAGGATATTACTCATATCGAAATTACTAGCTTTAGGCACGAATTATTAGTCAATTATGCCAAAAGAGTTGGAGCAAACTTTATTATTCGTGGGGTTAGAAATACTACTGAGATCGGAAGAGCACACGTC
>CALFYC010000075.1 GCA_937952895.1 uncultured Neisseriaceae bacterium | reverse complement strand
ATCTTGGCATAAATTTTACACAAAAATCATCTATTATTACGTATAATTCTACTATGTCCATAGGAGATCTCCTAAAACGTTAGCTTCGTAACCAACATTTTAGCAAGAGTTTCATCCATATGGGCATTTTTTATTATAGCTATTTCTTATCCCGAATTCGCATTTATAAGTAATTAAATAAGCTTATATAATAGTCGGATTAAATTTGGAATTAATGTTGAATCATTAAAAGACAAAAAATACTTTTGTTAAGTTAAATAACAATATAAATGTTTATTTATTAAAAAGCAATTCTTTACTTATTAAGTTCGCGATAATTAGAGCAGGATCTTCTCCATCGGAAAATACTTTTCTACATACAATATAGTTATGAGTTTGCCCTATGCAAACTATTTTATTAACTTTAACTTTAGAATTTAAAAGCTTTTGATAGTAGGCCTCCGCATCACCACGTAAACCATCATACTCTGCCACAATAATTGTAGTATCAGGCATATCATTTAAATTTTCTTGATAATATGGTGAAATATAAGGTGATTTTGGATCTGATCCATTAGACAGATAAGTATTAATTAAATAGTGCACGGCTTCTGAACCCAACATAAAATCTTCATTTTGATAATCTTGATATGGATTATTATCATAAATTTTTAAAGTTAAATCTACACATGGACTAATTAATATTTGCTTAGCAAATTTTATTTCCTGATTATTATCTAACGAACGGTTTACAATACTTGCACTAATAGTAGCACCAGCACTACTCCCAGCTATAATAAATCGTGTAGGATCAATATTAAACTCTATATGATTATCATATAAATATTTGGTAACTTTATAACTAATTAAAGTAATTTCTTCAGCTGTATGTTCTGGTGCTAATGGATAATCTACAACAATGACCTGACAGCCTGTTTTTTGTGCAATCGTAGCACATGGAGCAAGATGGACTTCTAATAAATTAATTGTAAAACCAGATCCTTGAAAAAATACTACAGTAGGTAAATTAGTTTCACCATAATGTTTAGGATTATAAATATGTAATGGAACTATTTTATTATCAATATTTAATTCTTTATAAATGAAATCCTCTCGAGTAATACCATTTGGTAACCCTGCAGAATATTCTGCAAAAATTGTATAATTTAACTGTCGTATATCTTCCAATGGAATTTGTGCCAATGGTATCTGAGGAGAATTTTTAGCAATTTCTTTTAACCGATCAAACTCTAATTTTGTTTTTAAACATAATGACATTGGTAAATCCTATCATTAAAAATATATAAATTAAACAGTCTTCTCTTTATTTAATAAAAGCGCAATAATATTTGAGATTTCATCTTTTAAGTTTTGTCGGGTAACTACCATATCCACAGCACCTTTTTTAAGCAAAAACTCTGAACTTTGAAAACCTTCTGGTAGTTTTTCACGTACAGTTTGTTCAATTACTCGAGGTCCAGCAAAACCAATTAAGGCTCCTGGTTCAGCAATTACCACATCCCCTAAAAAAGCAAAACTTGCAGAAACCCCCCCCATTGTGGGATCAGATAAAATTGAAATAAAAGGTAATTTTTTTTCAGTTAAAAGAAGTAAAGCTGCTGAAGTTTTAGCCATTTGCATTAATGAATTTACACCTTCTTGCATTCTTGCACCACCTGAAGCGGAAACACAAATGAAAGGACAGTTATTTTCATAAGCTGTTCTTACCCCACGGACAAATCTTTCACCAACAACAGACCCCATAGATCCGCCAATAAATTTAAACTCAAATGAAGCTAATACAACGAGTTGATGATTAATCGAACCTTGCATAACAACCAAAGCATCGTCTTCTTTTGTACTATTTTTCATAGTTTCAAGCCTATCCGTATACTTTTTAGTATCTTTAAATTTTAAAATATCAACAGGCTTTACTTCATTAGCAATTTCAATACGACCTTCAAGATCTAACAACATATCTAACCGTTCCCGAGCGGTTAATTGATGATGATAATTACATTTAGGACATACTTTCAAATTATGATCAAGATCAGTATGATATAAAATTTCATTACACCCTAAACATTTACGCCATAAACCCTCGGGCATATTTACTTTGGTAGCCTGTCCATCACTTTGTATTTTAGGGGGCAATAATTTACTTAACCAACTCATAAGATAATCTCCTTTAACAGTTTTATGCTAATTTTACTGTTTTATATTTAATTTATTTGCTTCTGCTATTTTAGATGCCCAAATTACTGGTGAAGTTTTATGGACTGAATTACCGTAACTATCCACCGCAACAGTAACAGGCATATCTTCAACTTCAAATTCATAAATAGCCTCCATTCCTAAATCTTCAAAAGCAACAATTCGAGATTTTTTAATAGCTTTTGAAACTAAATATGCGGCACCTCCTACAGCAATTAAATAGATGGCGTGATTGTCTTTAATTGCATCTATTGCAAGATCTCCACGTTCAGCCTTACCAATCATACCAAGTAACCCCGTGGATTCGAGCATTTTACGGGTAAATTTGTCCATTCTTGTTGCAGTTGTGGGTCCTGCAGGACCTACAACTTCATTCCCAACTGGATCAACTGGTCCAACATAATAAATAAATCGATTTTTAAAATCAACAGGTAAATTTTCACCTTTTTCTAACATCTCAACCATACGTTTATGTGCAGCATCCCTGCCAGTTAAAATTTTTCCACTTAATAAAATTGTATCCCCAGATTTCCAATTTTTAATTTCATCTAAATTAACAGTATCTACATTTACTTTTCTGGTAACTTTGGATTTATCCCAAATAATTTTTGGATAACTTTCAAGTTTTGGCGGATTAAATTCAGCAACGCCACTACCATCTAAAACAAAATGAGTATGCCTTGTAGCTGCGCAATTAGGAATCATTGCAATAGGCTTACTTGCCGCATGAGTTGGATAATCTAGAATTTTGATATCCAATACAGTAGTAAGCCCCCCAAGCCCTTGTGCTCCAATCCCTAAAGCATTAATCTTTTGATATAATTCAATACGTAACTCTTCAATCTTATTTTTAGGTCCAACTCTAATTAAATCTGTCATATCAATTGGTTGCATTAATGATTTTTTAGCTAATAGCATCGCTTTTTCGGCAGTTCCACCAATGCCAATCCCAAGCATTCCAGGAGGACACCAACCAGCCCCCATTGTTGGTACAGTTTTTAATACCCAATCAACAATTGAATCCGATGGATTTAGCATTGCAAATTTTGATTTATTTTCAGAACCACCACCTTTAGCAGCAACCTCTACTTCAATTATATTACCAGGAACTAATTCAAAATGAACTACAGCTGGAGCATTGGTTTTAGTATTTTTACGACTAAATGCTGGATCATTTACAATTGAAGCTCGTAATGGATTATCTTGGTTATTATATGCTCTTTCAACTCCAAGATTTACCATATCCTCTAACGATATTAGATTATTATCAAACTTTACATCCATTCCAAGTTTAACAAAAACACAAACAATTCCGGTATCTTGACAAATTGGACGCTTTCCTTCGGCACACATTTTTGAGTTTACTAGTATTTGTGCAATAGCATCTTTAGCAGCAGGAGATTGTTCTAATTCATATGCACGTGCCATAGCGTGAATAAAATCTTCAGGATGATAATAAGAGATAAATTGTAAAGCATCATTAATTGATTGAATAAAATCGTCAACTTTAACTAGTGTAGTCACATTCTGTCCTATTTAATAAAAATGTATATAAATTGATTAGCACATATTATAGCATGCAATTGTAGTTATTCTGATTTTAAGTATTATTGGTAGTGTCTCAGTTTAAATGATAATCTTTTAATAATAGAACATATATTTCTAAAACAGATATACTACCTATTTATTCCAATTATAGATTTTTTGCATTTTTTATTTATCATTGTATACTTGCAATATATACATTAATCTACTAGGTAAATTAATATTATGTATAATGATTTAAGTTAGGCAACTCTCTAGTAATAAGAGTATAAAGTTGAATAACAAGCTTTTTCAAGGTAATATAATTTTAAAATTTTTTGAAAGAAAAATCAAATTATTATCGAGGACGGCTATAACAATATCTTCGACGAAAGAGAAGAAATGGTATTTATAAAAAGAGATTCCATATTTATCCCTAATATCTAAAATTACTTATTTAAATATTTCATGATATAAAACTTCCATTTTACTATTTATGATTGAATCTGGTAATATAACTCTACCCCACTCACGACTAGTCTCATTCCCAATCTTATTGGTAGCATCAATACCCATTTTACTACCAAGACCAGATAGTGGAGATGCAAAATCCAAATAATCAATGGGCGTATTATCAACTAAAGTAGTATCACGAGTAGGATCAACACGAGTAGTAATTGCCCAAATTATATCTTCCCAACACCTAATATTTACATCATCATCAACTATTACAATAAATTTAGTATACATAAATTGGCGTAAAAAACTCCATATCCCAAACATAATACGTTTCGCATGACCTGGATAACTCTTTTTAATTGATACAATTGCCATTCTATAGCTACAACCCTCTGGTGGTAAATAAAAATCGATAATTTCAGGAAATTGTTTTTGTAAGATTGGCACAAATACTTCATTTAATGCAACACCTAAAACTGCAGGTTCATCAATGGGTTTGCCCGTATAGGTGCTATGATAAATTGCTTTATCACGCATAGTAATTGCCTCAACGGTGAATACCGGAAAATTTTCTTGCTCATTATAATATCCAGTGTGATCCCCATATGGTCCTTCAATTGCTTTATCATTAGGATAAATAAATCCTTCTAAAACAATTTCGGCACATGCAGGAACATACAAATCACTTAAAAGACATTTGGTTAATTCTGTCTGACTTCCCCTTAATAATCCAGCAAATTGATATTCAGATAAGGTATCTGGAACTGGAGTTACCGCACCTAATATTGTGGCAGGATCACAACCTAAAACCACAGCAACTGGATATGGCTTATTTGGATGCTTTAAACAGTGTTCACGATAATCAAGAGCACCTCCACGATGATGAAGCCACCGCATAATCAATTTATTTTTACCAATTACTTGCTGACGATAAATTCCTAAATTTTGTCGTTTCTTAAAAGGTCCTTTGGTTACAACTAGTCCCCAGGTAATTAATGGCGCAACATCATCAGGCCAGCATCTCCATATTGGAAATTCATGTAAATCAACCTTATCTTTGTCAATTACTATTTGCTGAACTGGTGGATTCTTTATGATTTTGGGTAACATATTATAAAGCTGTTTTAAAATCGGCGCTTTTTCTAAAACATTACCAATTCCAGATGGGGGATGTGGTTCCTTAATATCTGCTAAAAATTGCCCTAATTCTCTCAACTCAGCCACATTATTTTTACCCATAGCCAAAGCAACACGTTCAACGGTGCCAAATAAATTACCTAAAACAG
Source organism: uncultured Neisseriaceae bacterium (assembly GCA_937952895.1). Lineage (GTDB taxonomy): Bacteria > Pseudomonadota > Gammaproteobacteria > Burkholderiales > UBA11063 > Aquella. The sequence goes on along the minus strand of CALFYC010000075.1, from coordinate 7,468 downwards.
GCATTTTGAAATCAATTGGATTTTCAAAAAGAATTGCTGGTCCAGAATTTTTAAGAGCAAGCTGACAAAAATTAGTCATCTCTAGATTAGGAGATATCGGCTGATTAATTCTTTTGAGTTGCCCTATTTGCTCTAGATAAATAATAAACTCTCGTAAATCACGATATTGCATTTCTTGGTTTCCGTATCGTTAGCATAAAAACTCAGTTAATAACTGGATCAACTCATTTGGCGCATCAATTGTAACTCCGTGAGCACCCGGAATACTCACTAATTTCGCATTTGAAATTCCATGAGCTAAATTTGCTGCTTCATGAGGAAGGCTAATAAGATCCTCTTCGCCATAACCAACTAACGTCGGAGCTTTAATTAAACCACCTAAATTGCGCCCATCAAAATTCACTAAAGCTTCAAATTGTCGTTGTTGATTTTCAATAGTTTGTGGATATGGATTATTAGATAAAATTTGTTTAAAAGTATTAATTTGGTTTTGATCAGATAAAAATTTACTACCAAAAATCCATGGGATAGTTGCTGCATATATTGAATCAAAATCAACGTTTTGTGTTCTTAATAATAACAATGATTTCAAACCCGCCAGCATTGCTGATCTCCATTTTGCAGCTGTATGCAGTAAAACTAATTTATCAATTTCCGCAAAATAAGTACTTGCCAAACACTGAGCTATAGTCCCACCCATTGAATGACCTACGATATGTGGATTTTTAATGCCTAAATATCGAATTAACTCAATAATGTCTTTAGCAATTAATTCAGCTGTAATCCTTTCACCATTATCAATAGTCCTACCTATACCACGATTATCAAAAATCAATACTTGAAATGATTTAGTTAATTCATCCAAAATAGGTGTCCAAAACGAGCTATCACAAGTATATCCAGCAATTAAAACAATTGTTTGACCTCTACCATGTAGCTCATAATAATATTCAGCTTGATTAATTTTTACTAATGCCATTTTAATTTATACCTTATAAATTTAGATTTTGAGGTGTAGTATATCATAATAGGCTTTAGAAAGAATAGATCTTTATAAATTAATTTCTAAATCTTAAGAAATTGTTGCAACCCAGCATTTATTGTTTAATAAAACATGATAAAATATAGCCATGTCAAAAATAATATAAAGTTATAAAAATTATGAATAAATCATTGATTGCTGATTTAGTTTTCTTTGGCGGAACAGGAGACTTAGTCACTCGGAAACTTCTGCCAGCCCTTTATAAAAGTTATCTTTGTAAAAATATTGACCCACATTCTAGAATAATTGTCATCGGAAGACGTGAATATTCTAATGAGGATTATTACAATTTTGCATATAACAGAGCAATTAAAGCTGATGAAAAAATTGATTGGAGTTCATGGCAAAAATTCTGTCGCACAATTGTTTATTTTAAAATTGATGCTACAGAATTAGATCAATATTCAAGTTTAGTTAATACAATAAATAAAAATATTATAAATGTTTATTATCTATCAACAGCCCCAGAGCTATTTAAACCCATTTGCGAAAATCTAGCCAAATCTAACTTAAATCATGATCTATCTAGGATAGTTTTAGAAAAACCTTTAGGTAATAATTTAGAAACTTCTAATGATATAAATAATTTTGTTGCTAAATATTTTAAAGAAAACCAAATTTACCGTATTGATCATTATCTTGGTAAGGAATCAGTACAAAACCTGATGGCAATTAGATTTGGCAATACTTTATTTGAAGCACTATGGCGTAGGCAATGGATTAGTAGTATTCAAATCACAATTGCTGAAAATCTAGGAGTAGAATCAAGAGGTGAATTTTATAATAAAACTGGAGCCTTAAGAGACATGCTTCAAAATCATCTACTTCAATTACTTTGTATTGTAGCAATGGAGCCTCCATTTTCATTAGATGCGGATGTTATTCGTAATGAAAAATTAAAAGTTCTTCAATCATTAAAACCACTATCTGAAGAAAATGTAATTACTGACATTGTATCTGGACAATATAAAGCTGGCACAATTAATGGTGAATCAGTCTCTGGCTTTCTAGAAGAAGAGCATATTCCTAAAGATAGCTACACCGAAACATTTGTTGCTTTAAAAGCAGAAATTCAAAACTGGCGTTGGGCTGGTGTTCCATTTTATTTAAGAACGGGAAAGCGAATTAATCAAAAAACAGCCGAAATCGTTATTCAATTTAAAGAAATTCCTTGTAAGATTTTCCCATTTAGCGCAGATAACTTTGCAAACCGTTTAATTATTCAATTACAGCCTGATGAGAATATTCAATTATATTTTTTGGCAAAACAGCCAGGCGACACCAATCGACTACAACCAGTATATCTTGATTTAAACTTTAATAAAATTGTTGAAAAATCAAGAAGAATTGAAGGTTATGAACGGTTATTACTTGATGTAATTCGCGGCAATTTAACATTATTTGTGCGACGTGATGAACAAGAGGCCGCATGGAAATGGGTCGAGCCAATCCTAAATACTTGGCAGAAATTAACAATTGTACCAAAGCCATATATAGCTGGCTCATGGGGACCATCAGCATCTTCAACATTACTTGCTCGTGATGGATTTTGTTGGCATGAGGAATTAATCTAGTATGAAGAAATTTTCTTTAATTATATCCATATTTGCGACTCTTAATAGCTGCAGCTTGTTTGGCACTTCAACTGAAGATATTCCAACCGTCCTACCACCTGAAAATAAAACAACCGCAAGTAATGTAGTTATCACAAAACCCAATAGTGGTAAAAGTAATTCAAGCAACTCAACAGCTTATATTAATCATCAAACAAAAATCATTGAAAATCGAGGGATTGGAGGGAGTGTAGATCAAATCAAAGTAGACAATCCTGGTAATATGCCTGATTACTATATTTACCCAGCACAAGAACAAAATTTAAACCGTAATAATCAACCAGATAAAATTGCAACTCCTACTTGGCAAATTAATTGGTAATCTGATTATTTTTTGATTTTTTTGGAAAATAATTATGGTAATTAAAAGTCTAAAAAAAATAAATACAAATTGTTTCAATTCAACAGATTTTTCAACATGTCAAATAATTATTTTTTGTTTATTAATTTTTTTTATATCTAGGTGCTTCTTCTTTCTAGAATATTCATTTATTACTAACAATTTCGTTCATGAAGGAAAAACTTTATTAGAAAATATATGGAGGTGGGATGCTCCCAATTATGCAAATATCGCATTAAAAGGTTATGAAAATACATATCACCTGGGAGCCAATTGTGTCTGGCTCCCATTATGGCCACTAATGCTTAAACTTTTTTCTTTAAACGGCCTCTTAAATATTCAAATCGTTGGAATAATTACCAATCAAATTTTACTTTTAGGTTCTTTAATTTTAATATCGAAGTATTTTATTTATCGTGGTATATCAATTAAGTCTATTAAGTATAGCCTTATATTTTTATCCTTTGCTCCAATAAATATTTATTTTTTTACAGGTCTTACTGAAGCAACATTTTTATTTATTACCATATTAAGCTTTTACTTATTAGAACAACGTAAAATATGGGCATGTGTTTTAATAGGTGCCCTATTATCTGGATTAAAAATAGTCGGATTATCTTTTGTGTCAGCATTTATATATTTTCAATATAAAGAGCGGAAGTTAAGCTGGTTAACAATTGTTCAAGCTATTATTATGAGTCTACCTTTATTAGCCTATATGGTATACTTGCAAGTGCATATTGGTGATTTTTTGGGGTTTATACACGCTCAAAAAGAACCATCATTTGGAAGACCAGGATTTGACTTTACTGGGGATTATGTATCACAAATTTCATCTATGTATATGAGGGCTACGGTTTATGATTTTAGCGCTTTTTTAATTTCATTGCTCGTAGTTACTGGCATATTGTGGTACCATAAATTTCACAAAGAAGCCATTTTTAATCTTGCTTGTATAATTCCAATATTTATATCCGGAGGACTTTGGAATTCATTTAGAATGGGATTTTGTTTATTCACAACTATTTTAGCAATTACCATTATTTCACAAAAGGCTTTTACGCTTAAACTAATAATGCTTATTATTTCAACAGCAATGACTATGATATGCTTAACATATTGGTTATCTGGAAGTTGGTTTTTTGCTTAAATTAATTTATTAGATCAAATAATTGATATTGAATAAACATAAGTTAATTGGCTTTTTAACAAATTATTAATCTTGTCTAACTTTAAATTACTGTAGTCAAGGTAGAGCTAAGCAATGGATTATCTAAAGCATAGCAACGGCTGTAGAGAAAAATTATCGGGATTAAAGTTTAACATTCTTATATCTTTATCGATTTATTCACTATCATGAATATGAAAGAAATATCCCAATTGCATACCAAAAAACACCTAAAAATATGCTATAATAACGCTTATTTAAAAATTTCAAGTAATTTAATAGGTATAAAAAATTTATGCTCGATAAAATCATAATTAGAGGAGCAAAAACCCACAATCTAAAAAATATTGATTTAGATTTACCTAAAAATAAATTTATTGTTATTACTGGGTTATCAGGTTCTGGCAAATCATCATTAGCATTTGATACATTATATGCTGAAGGTCAAAGACGTTATGTGGAGTCATTGTCTGCATATGCAAGACAATTTTTACAACAAATGAATAAACCAGATGTTGATGTCATTGAAGGACTATCTCCGGCCATTTCAATAGAGCAAAAAGCAACTTCACATAATCCAAGATCCACAGTTGGAACTGTTACTGAAATTTATGATTACTTACGCCTCCTATTTGCCCGTATTGGGGATCCATTTTGTCCAACACATAAGGAAAAACTACAAAGCCAATCAGTATCACAAATTGTTGATAGTATTTTAGATTTCAAACCTGAAACTAAAATTGCGATTTTAGCACCAATTGTTTCTGGCCGCAAAGGTGAACATATTGAATTACTAAATGGCGTTCAAACTATGGGATTTACAAAAGTAAGGATTAATAATACAATTTTTGAAGTTGATAATCTTCCAAAGCTTGATAAAAATAAAAAACACAATATTGAAATTGTCATAGATCGTTTAAAAATAAATCCTAATAATAAAAATCGAATTACCGATTCGATTGAAACCACTATTAAATATAGCTCAGAAAAAGTAAAAATTTTAAATTTAGATAACAATGAAGAGATTAATTTCTCAACTACATTTTCTTGTCCAAAATGTGATTATTCAATTTCTGAATTAGAGCCACGCATCTTTTCTTTTAATAGCCCCTTTGGAGCATGTTCAAAATGTGATGGATTAGGACAAATAACATATTTTGACCCAGCTAAGATTATTGCAAATCAAACATTATCTATTGAATCAGGTGCAATTCATGGATATGATAAACGAAACCCATATACATATCAAATTTTAAACTCAATTGCTAAACATTATAAATTTAGCTTATCTACTCCATGGAATGAATTAGATACAAAAATTCAAGATATCTTACTAAACGGTTCTGGTGGTGAAGAAATAAATATTACTAGCCTTACTCACAATGGAAAAACAATCACAAAAAAGCAAGAATTCTCAGGTATTGTGAATATTTTTGAAAAGCGCTATTTTGAAACTGAAAGTAAACATATTAAAGAAGAATTATGTAAATATCAAAGCAATAAAATTTGCCCGTACTGTGAAGGCTCTAGATTAAAAAATGAGTCTCGTCATGTTTTAGTTAATAATATATCCTTACCAGAAATGACGGCCTGGCAATTACATAAATGTTATAACTTTTTTAGTTCTTTAGAATTAATTGGTAATAAAAAAGCTATCGGCGAAAAAATCATTAAAGAAATCTGTAATCGCTTAAAATTTTTAATTGATGTTGGCTTAAATTACATTAATCTAAGCCGTTCTGCTGAAACTTTATCTGGCGGTGAAGCCCAAAGGATTAGGCTTGCAAGTCAAATTGGATCTGGTTTAACCGGGGTCATGTATGTTCTTGATGAACCATCCATTGGTCTTCATCAAAGAGATAATGATCGATTAATCGCAACACTTAATAAACTCCGTGATTTAGGCAACACTGTAATTGTGGTTGAACATGATGAAGATGCAATTAAAAGTGCTGATTTTATTGTTGACGTAGGTCCTGGCGCTGGTGAACACGGTGGTCAAATTATTACAGCGGGCTCACTTGAAGACATTAAGAAAAATAAAAACTCTATTACTGGGCAATTCCTATCTGGTGTCAAGAAAATTCATGTCCCTAAAAAACGTAGAGCTCAAACTAAAGACTATCTAAAATTAAATGGTGCTACTGGTAATAATTTAAAACAAGTTAATTTAGTGATTCCAATTGGTAATTTTGTCTGTATAACTGGAGTATCTGGTTCTGGTAAATCTACATTAATTAATGATACACTATATAAAGCTCTATCACAGAAGATTTATGGTAGTAATGATGCGCCATCTCCATATAATGATATTATTGGTGCAAATCTTTTTGACAAAGTAATTAGTGTCGACCAAAGTCCAATTGGTAGAACACCTCGTTCAAATCCTGCCACCTATACTGGTTTATTTACTTATATACGCGATTTGTTTACCCAAGTTACTCTATCAAGAGAAAGAGGTTACCAGCCTGGACGATTTTCTTTTAATGTGAAAGGTGGACGCTGTGAAACCTGCATGGGTGATGGCGTAATTAAAGTCGAAATGCACTTTCTACCAGATATCTATGTAACATGTGATACATGTAGCGGTAAACGTTATAATCGAGAAACATTAGAAGTTACTTATAAAGGTAAAAATATTCATGATGTACTAGAAATGACCGTAGAAGATGCACTGAAATTTTTTGCACATATCCCAACATTACATAAAAAATTATCCACACTCTCTGAAGTTGGCTTAAGCTATATTCGTCTAGGTCAGGCGGCTACCACATTATCTGGCGGTGAGGCTCAACGAGTAAAATTAGCACTTGAATTATCAAAACGTGATACTGGTAAAACTTTTTATATTTTGGATGAACCAACTACTGGATTACATTTTCATGATATAGAACTATTATTAGGTGTATTGCACAAGTTTGTTGATCATGGTAATACTGTTGTTGTTATTGAACATAATTTAGATGTAATAAAAACTGCAGACTGGATTATTGATCTAGGACCCGAAGGGGGTGAAGATGGTGGGCAGATTATTGCTTTGTAAAGAATCAAGGAACACTAAAAAACTCAGGATTTTATCATAGGCGGTGCGCTCTGCCTGGTCCAGGTGAGGATAATCCTTGGTGTCTTGGGTGAGATTGATTTCTTCGGGAATCCAAAAATTATTCATGGCCTGACGATACCAGTCACTAACCCATTTGTAGCGCATATTATTGAAATCATTCAAATTGGTGGTGTTTCCTCCAATCATTCTTCTGTGACGGAGGTCGGTATCTCCCTCAGGATTGAAAAGGGCATTCTTTTTT
>CALFYC010000074.1 GCA_937952895.1 uncultured Neisseriaceae bacterium | reverse complement strand
ACAGCTGCATCAGCTGATCGAATAATTGAATGATATTTAAAATCTGTTTCATTTTGGTATAACTTACTATTCGCTTTTATTATAAGTTCATCTTCAGCATGTAGGGCAACAATTAAATTAAAAGTTTTAGCAATTGCATAAACTGCATGTAAACTACTTTCATCGTCCATAAGTAGTTCTCCAGTTGATGAGCCCATAAATACTTTAATTCCAACAATGTCATCTTTTACTTTATAAATTTCATTAAAATTATTTTTATCTGCCCCAAAAAATAATTTATATCTAAGCGGTCGTTTAGCATTTCGTAATTGTTCATTAATTAAAGCAAATTTATCCATTAATCGAGATTTAGTTGTTGTTGCAGGAATTGTATTTGGCATATCAAATACAGTGGTATACCCACCTCTAAATGCGGCCATACTTCCAGTTACCCAATCTTCTTTATGCTCCATTCCGGGCACTCTAAAATGAACATGCGGATCAATTAAGCCAGGAAGCGCTAATAGTTTTGATCCATCTATTATTCGATTATCATCTGAGATGTTAAACTCATAATCAGAAAGTGTATTGTCATAATTAAGAACATTAGTTAATTTAATCATAATTAATCCATACAACTATAAAATTATTAAATCTTATAGTCTTTAATATTATTTAAAAGAAATTCTTGTTCACAATAATTGCATTTCACACAAATATTATTTGCCCTATCTACAAAACCTCTAAATTTAGACTTATAATCTTTTGATACACAACGTTCATTAGGGCAAATAATGATATCTTCAACAGTATCGGGTAGTGTTAAAACCATTTTTTGAATAACTTTAAAATCTTCAATAACCGATAATGTTGCACCCACACAAAATAAACTAATCGCATCAATTTCAGACTGCGTTAAGGTGCGATTTTCAATTTTAACTAAATCTTTACGACCCAAGCGATTACTAGGCAAATTAAGCCCAATTCCTGTTTGTGTATCTGAATTATTTAAATTAAGGACCTTCATTACATACCAAGCATTTCCATGTGGTATATGATCTAAGTTAATCCCATTTTCTATATAACCAATATGTTTTTTCATAGCTTATTCCCAAGTAAAATATCTAATAATGCTTCTCTTACATATAAACCATTTTTAACTTGTTGGAAATAGTATGCATAAGGAGTATTATCAATCTCTGTTGGTAATTCTTTAATTCTCGGTAATGGATGTAAGATTTTAAGATTAGTTTTAGCATTTTTCAAATCAGATAACTGTAAAACATAATTATCAAAAACAAGACTATTATCAAAACGTTCTTTTTGTAATCGCGTTACATACAAACAATCTAACTGGCTAATCACCTCTTCTACTTTTGTATGAAAAGAATATTGCACTTCAGATTTTTTAAGTTCGAATAAATGTTCATCACTCATTCTGAGACCTTGTGGTGCAATAAAATATAACCGCATTTTAAAATGACGTGCGGCATATATTAATGAATGTGCCGCTCTACCATATTTTAGATCTCCCATAATTCCCAAATTAATTCCATCTAATTTACCCTGACTATCTTGAATAGAAAATAAATCAAGTAATGTCTGAGTAGGATGCTGATTAGCACCATCGCCTGCATTAATTACTGGAATAGAACAAATTTCACTAGCAAGTCTTGCGGCACCATCTGATGGATGACGGATAATTAAAGCATCTGCATAACTATCAACCATTCTTAGAGTATCGGTTAAACTTTCACCTTTACCTGAGAGCGAAGTTGAGCCACTATCAGCAAAACCAATTATATTTCCACCTAATCGAAAGACTGCAGTTTCAAAAGATAAACGAGTTCTTGTAGAACTTTCAAAAAAACAGCTTCCAATTACTTTGCCAGATAAGCTTTTTTTAGTTAGACCATCTTTAAATTTTTTTGCATGATCTAAAATCTCAATAATTTCATTTTTAGTAATATCAGCAATTGAAACTAGATTACGCATTTATATCCCCCTATTTAAATATTCTTTATATGATTTAATATTTAGTGGCTTATTGTAGTATACCGCTAAACTTTCTAATAATACTTCAGCTAAATGATAATTGGTAATTAGAGGTAAATGATAATCAATTGCTAGACGACGAATTGCAAATCCATCTGAATTATTTTCTGACACAAACATATCACGTGGTAAATTAATAATCAAATCAGCTTCACAATTAATAATCACCTTCTTAATATTTGGTTCAATTTGATCTGATAGTTTAAACACACATCGAGACTGAACCCCACGGCTTACAAGAAAATCATGAGTTCCTTCGGTTGCAATAAAATTCCAACCATTTTTAAATAAATTATTTACTACTGGAAATAATTTTTCTTTAAATTTACCATCAAGACTCAATAAAATAGTTTTACCTTTAATCGATTGTCCTGTTGATAGCCATGACATATAAAAGGTTTCTAATAAATCATGACCAATACATGCAACTTCTCCAGTTGACGACATTTCAACCTGTGCAACTGGGTTTGACCCTTTAAACCGATTATATGAAAAGACTGGTGATTTAATTCCCATAAAATTAGTATCAAGAGTATTATACTTTTGGTCAATTGGTAGATTTAATAATACCTTAGCCACAATTTGAATTAAATTGTTGCCTGTTACTTTAGAAATAAATGGGAATGATCTGGAGCTTCTTACATTACACTCAATTACTTTTAATTCGTTACTTTTTGCAATAAACTGCATATTAAAAGGTCCACTAATATTAAGACCAGCAACCACTTTATCTGCAATCTCTTTAGATTTTAATACTGTTTTTAAATATAATCGTTCTGGTGGAAAAATAATTGTTGCATCACCTGAATGAACACCTGCATTTTCAATATGTTCGCTAATGGCATGAATAATAATCTTACCGTCTTTAGCCACTCCATCAATCTCTAATTCTTTAGCATTTTCAATAAATTCTGAAATAACTACTGGATGATCTTTAGAAATTAAAAAAGCTTCATTTAGATATTTTTCGAGAGTTGATGTATCAAAAATCACTTTCATTGCTGAACCAGATAACACATAAGATGGACGAATTAAAACAGGCAGTCCAACTTCTTTGATAAACTCTTTAACTTCTTCTAAATTTTTAGCTTTAATCCAACGTGGCTGATCAATATTCTTTTCATTTAATAATTGAGAAAATTTCTCACGATTTTCAGCTTTATCAATATCATAAGGGCTGGTACCTAAAATTGGATAATTGTGATTAGCTAGAGGTAGTGCTAGATTATTTGCCGCTTGCCCTCCAACACTTACACAAATACCTGAAACTTTTTCAAAATCTAGAATATCTCTAACTGATTCTAAAGTTAATGGTTCAAAATATAGTCGATCTGATTCATCATAATCAGTTGATACTGTTTCAGGATTAGAATTAATAATAATTACTTCGCGTTTATTTTGTCTAAATTGGCGAGCTAAATTGACTGTGCACCAGTCAAACTCTACTGATGAACCAATTGAATAAGGACCAGAACCAATAATCGATAATGCATTATTTGATTTTTGAATATCATGATAATTTGCATGATAAGACAAATATAAATAATTAGTCTGTGCTTCAAATTCACCAGCTAAAGTATCAATCTGTTTAATTTTGGGAGTAATATCTAATTTTAAACGTAAACCTCTAATTTCCTCTTCATCAACTTGTCTTAATTTAGCAATACTTAAATCACTAAAACCAAGTAATTTAGCTTTGTAAAGTTTATCATAGTCAAAAGATCTATCACTTGCTATTTGTTTAGCATAAATAGCAATTTCATAAATTTGATTTAAGAACCAATAATCAATTTTCGATAAGTTGTGTGCTTCTACTAAATCACCATCATCAAAAAAGTAGCGAAATAAAGCAAAAATACGCCTATCTGTTGCAAATTCAATTTCATGTTTAAGATCATGAATTGGCCATGGATAATCAGAT
>CALFYC010000073.1 GCA_937952895.1 uncultured Neisseriaceae bacterium | reverse complement strand
TGACTGGAGTTCAGACGTGTGCTCTTCCGATCTAAGCAATACTGTCAACTTGAATTAGAGATTCAAGTGTGCAAATCGGCTCATGGTTACTATATTGGAACTATGTACAATGGTGAACCTATTTCTAGAGAGTCTGAATACTTTGAAACCAAAGAAGAATGTCAAAGTGCTTTAGATAATAATACTTGGACTCAAAAAGAGCATCCCTAGTTTGCATTATTCTAATTCTTGCTCCTTACTCGTTTTAAAGACCTACTCCGTAGGTCTTCTCTTGACTTCTTTAATTACTCTTATTCAGCTAATCATCTTGCTAAAAGGACACTACAAAAAGCAAAATAGACACGCCGAGTGTCTATGTTAGTTATTTAAGTTATCAAGTTAATCTATAAGCCCTTTGCTAAGGGTTTGGGTTAGTTTGTGGTTTATTCAACTGCGAATTTGCCAGCGAGCTTCACCTTCACTTCGTTCGGTTCAAGCTCTGTATTGTCATGCTAACAAGTGGCAAAGAATTAAATAAGAAAGTTTTTCAAGGTTCTATTGTCAAGCATTTTATTGTAACTGTCAAGCATATTTCCGATAAACGGTAGTAAATAAGCGATGAACGGTAAGAATGCTAATCCCACACACTCATATCTGCTATTTCTTTAGGTATCTTTCTCTTACTGTTTTTAGCTAATCCAATACTTTTATTAGGGTTAGCAGCTCTATAATTTCTAGCTGTATTCTTATTTTGTGATGCTTTAATTGGCTTATCCAAATATGCACCATATGCGTATGTAGACATTTATAATCTCCTAAATTGTCTGAATTAGCAATATTATAGCACATTAGTAAATCATTGGAAAATTTTGAAACTAATTGTGTAGGTTATTATCAACCCTTTGTCCTACTAAAGAAAATAAAGGGTACTTCTTTTCCTTAATGCGCGAGAGTGAGAACTATTATGAAAGACCAATCAACTGGCTTATTCAGCCTCAAAGGCTTGACCGTTACCAACAAAGACGGCTCTTCTATTAAATTAGATGAATTAATCATTGACACCAAAGTCCATGTAGAAATGGAAGACAGTGAATTAACAACTGTTTGCAAATTCAATAAAGACATTATTGAATCTGTAAACAATTTGTTCTTATCTAGTGTCAATGTAATGGCCACAATGCAAGCTACCAAAGATGCAAAATGGCATGAACGTGAAGCAGCACTAAAAGCAGCAGAACGTGAACGCGATGAAGCAAATCGTAAACACGAAATCGAAATGCATGAACGTCGCAGCAAAAGCCGTGAAGCAGAAATGCGCTTAGCTGATGAAATTGAAAAAGCCAGACATGAGCGTATTCAAAACACAGCAGGTAAAGGTGTTTCAACAGGTCGTTAATCAACCCTCCAGTGGCTACTTCTGACTAAGTAGCATTAATTCAGCCTCATTATTTGGGGCTGTTTTAATTCTTGGAAAATGTTGAAACAAATTAACTTTAGTCATCACAAGGTTCATAGTAAATGGATAATCTAAATATACCAAATGCAAACTTTGGCATAGTTCGCAACTTGCTAAGCGATGCACACTTGCAAGTATTGATGCCACAGCTTCATAGCTTGCCATGGCAAGGCTTTCGCAATGCTCCTCGTACCAATGTAGCCTTTGGCAAAACATACACGTACAGCGGTGTTACGCATCCTGCAACAGATATCCCTGCATTCTTGCAAGAAATAGCTGTAATTGCATCAAATGCGATTGGCTTCCCAGCTGATTATTGGGACAGTGTATTGTTAAACAAATACGCTGATGGCAAGCAAAGTATTGGCGCGCATTCTGATGACGAACCAGAATTGGGCTACAACCCACGCGTCATTGCAATCAGTCTCGGTGCAGAACGTACATTTACACTCATTAATAAAAAGACTAAGCAAGAACATAATATCGTTCTACCGCATAATAGTCTAATAGTAATGGGCAATATGTCACAAGTTCTGTATCAGCATTGCATTCGCAAAGACCCAAGTTGCAAAAGCGAACGCATATCTATCACTTATCGTCATCATAAGGAGTAAATTATGACACCGTGTCACGGCAATATTTGGCTAATGCTAGAACATACAAACTTGCTTCTATTTACAAGTAATTCAACTCTTAACAAAGCTGGACATCTTGTAATGGGAGCAGGGATAGCCAAAGAAGCAAAGGAAAGATTTCCAATGTTCCCTAAGCTACTAGGGGATAAGATTCAAGCTATAAACAAAGTGGGTCAATGGTATGGTGTATTAGCATCATCAAACTACAAGGTTGGAGCCTTTCAGACTAAAACTGACTGGAAATTACCAAGTACATTAGAGCTTATTGAATATTCAACAGAAATGTTAATTCAAATAGCACCTAATTATGAACGTATTGATATGCCAGTCCCAGGCTGCAGTAATGGTGGATTGAACTACAGAGATGTAGAACCAATCATTAAAAGATTACCTGACAATATACATATTTGGAGTAGAACATGAGTGAACGTTATAGAGAGCATGAACAAGCAAGACGTGACTTTTGGGCAGCGGTATATGTTGCAGCAATTAGCCACAACATAAATGAAGTAAAAATGGCAAACATTGCATTACAAGAATACGACAAGCAATTTCCAAAACCAATTGCAGCTGAAAACTATTTGGAACAAGAAGCGCTCAATAAAGCACGTTAAATCTATATGGTCTCAACAGTAAAATGTTGAGGCCAAGTAAATTAACTGGAGAATTATTATGACTTTTCAAGAAGAGTTAACAATATGTCAACGCAATATGGAGACATATAAAAGCCAAATACTGAATAAGTATAAAGATGATATATCTAAGGCTGTTTATTGCGGCAGAGGAAGTATATGGGGCAATCAATTTACCCATTTAACAAATACTACTGCAAAAAATGTTGTCAAAAGCAGAGAAGAAGCTGTTGTGTTCCATCGTAGACAGTTTAGAGATGACTTAAGACAGGGAAAGATTAACATAACAGAATTAATTAAATTAGCTGATAAACAAGTCTACTGTTATTGCGCCCCACAGATCTGCCATTGCTCCACTATAATAGCAGCAGCACACTATTATAAAGGATTGGCAGAAAACAAATAACATTCTCTTACAGAGCCATTAAAATTAATTAATGGCCTGTATAAATTATGTTGAATATATTGCTTGCATAATAATTCAAAATCCCAAGCAACTCCGAACATTAAGCAATATATCAACTATAATTTCATAATTATATGGCATTTTAATTTTAGAATCATATCTCTGCTTCACAGTAGATAATGTTATGCCAACTTTATAAAAACTTTCATTATCATTAAAGCATTTAATAATATAAAAATGAACAGGTCTGTCATTGGCAATCTTTATATAATTGGAACGACTCCAGCCATTTAATTTACCTAATTCATTAGTGCATTGTACACAACCATGCGTTTCAAGATGTTTTTTTGGTATTTGCTGAAATTCACCATGAATAGGACAAACAATAGTCATTGGCAACATAGAGCCAATATAACTATCAGATATATATTGATACTTATCGCCATGTAAATTAATTGCAGCATTATAAAATTCTTCAAAAGGTTTAATAACTCCAGATTTAATGTGACCACATTGCATACAGCCATGTTTATATAAATGGTCTTTTGGTTTAATGCTAAAATCTCCATGTATTTTACAAGTCACAATAACTGGTAACTTACTGCCAATGTAATTAACCTTAGAATAATCATAAAAATCACCATGCTTAATAATAGCCTTTTTAATAAAAGAAATAGTGGTCTCAGTTTTATTTTCTGCAACACACTGTTTACAATTTACCTTCAATCTTAAATGTGTATCAGCATTAACAGAATAATCTCCATGATTAGGGCAAGTAACTATTACTTTACGAGCCTTGCCAGTATAAATAGTATTTTCATAACTATAATAATTATTATGCGCCAATAAACATTGTTCAATATATTTTTCAGTCGTAAGCATTTTTTGTCTCCTATATTAAATGCATTCAATGTAATATACCAAAACTATATACAAAAAGCAATAGATGCAGATAGTCAATTCGAAAATATTGAAACAATATGCTATTTAAATCAAACGAGGGTCATAAAATGTCAATTATTACATGTGTTGGTTCAAGAGAAACAGATGCGATTGGTCTATACACGATGGGTCGTGTGGCTAAAGCATTCAGCACTAAGGGCTTTACACTAAGAAGTGGAGGGGCTAAGGGAGCAGATCAGGCCGCAGAAAATAGCTGGAACGGACCAAAAGAAATATTCTTACCGTGGAATGGCTACGAAAACAAGTGGATAAATACAGGATATATTGTGCCAAAAATTGATGAGCGTCATATATCTTTAGCAGCATCGGCACATCCTGCATGGGAACGTTGTAGTGACGGAGCAAAAAAGATGCACAGTCGCAACACTTGTCAGGTTCTTGGCGAAAATCTAGATACACCAGCTACAATATTAGTTTGTTGGACTGTTAATGCAGAATATCGGGGCGGAACAGCTGTAGCTATGCGTATTGCAGATAAACATAACATACCTATATATAATTTGGCATCTAAAAATGATGTCGAAAAGCTTCGTTTCTACTACAATTCGCTATAAACAATTTCACATTTTGTGGAAATGTTTCAATTAAACAATATGGTCTCAAGACAAAATCTTGAGACCAATTGTATCAATTCATATTGGAGCATTATCATGCAAACACAAGCTTATACAACACGGAATATACCTATTCCTAATGAGTCGTTACCCATTTATGAGCGGGTAATGACATTCATGGCTACAAACAACAACATTGATGTAACTGCATATACCAACAAGATTTATTTCGCTGTTGGCAAACGCAAAGTTATTATCATGCGTAAAGATGTAGCAAGCCTTAACCGCGACCAAGCAAAAGCTTTCTTCGCAAACAACATCTACAAAACACTTAAAGGACATTAATCATGCCAAATGTTTTATGGTCAGGAGCAGAACACTCCGAATGGCTAATCAAAGTAAGAGAAGCAGTTAAGCAATTAGAAATTAATCCATCTGAACTTCAATGGGGAGATTTGTCAAAAATAGGCAAGCTGGCGATGTCACAAATGACACGTCAGCGCGTAATTGATTTCCATGCTTTGCGTAAAACATTGGATTCAATAGCAAAAAAAATGCACGAAGAACTAAAAGAAACACACAACAACGAAAGTGTTCATTTGTTGTATGAAATTCTTGAACAAGTAGAAATAGGTAATCGGTTAACCGAAAAACTTATTGGCCTACAAGTGCAAATGTTGAATAATATGCAATTAAATCCGCTAACACAGCAGGAAATTAATAACATAATTACTCCAACAATGCGCAATCCAAAAGTAATTGTAATTGGTGCTAATGCAGACCAAACAAATGCAATCAAAGAGCATTTTGAAGGCACACTTGAAATACGCACATTTGAAGCAAGTAAAGCTCCAAGTGCTAAACTTCTAAAAGGATATAAGATTATTGTTATTATGTCCAAATTCAACAAACATGCAGCATTTGATAATGCTCGTATTGCTGAAAAAGCAGGTAGCATCTTAGTGGTAGCGACTGGAGGCACAACTAGAACTATACAAGATATAGAAGAAAAAGTGCCATTAGTCACAAAAATATAAGCACCAATTATAACTAGGCAAAGAGAAAATCTTGAGCCTAGTTGTATCTTCAACTAACTAAAAAGGAAAATTAAAATGCATGAGGTATCAGCGGTAGAATTGCTACGGGAAATTAAACGAGTAGTGCAATCATGCCCAGAAAGACAATTAAATCACAAAATATGGTATAACCCAATTAGTGATAGTGGATGCACAGCAGGACATTGTGCAAACGATAAATGGTTTAATGACTTAGGATTTCATCATGTAAGTTTTGGACACACAAGGTAATCATACAATTGTGTATAACCACAAAACAAGTCATGACGCATTAATGGACTTCTTCAAACCGTTGGGCGATGAATTATGCTTCAAATTATTTGGCAGCAACATAACAAACAACTTACCAAATAAAGCCAAACTAATAGATGATATTAATCAAGCAATGGCAGAATTAGTATGATTCATCATATTAGTGAAATACCACTTTTGATATTGGTGATATTAACATTTGCTGGAGCATTTGTTTGGTTTGTTCTAGCAGACAGACTGTGGCAAATTATAAGCGAAAAACACCGCAACTATTTTATGCGGTGGATATACTTATTTAGCGGCGCATCACTATATACTGGATGGTGCATGATTATGATTCCATTATTCAAAATAATAATGGAAAAGTTTTAAACTTAAACAGAGGGCAATTATGCAACATCAACTCAAATATAATGCAACAAGCAGCAAACGCATTATAGTGCCACAACTAGTAGGCTTTGGTGATACAAATCAAACTACAATACAAATGTTCCAAGAACATCGAAAAAAACATAAAAATGAACTATATGCAACATTGGCACTAGCTGAATTGTTTGCAACAATATGGTTAGTCTTTGAAAGTTTCTATATTGATGTAAAAGAACTGCGAATTATTGGAAATTCTTCAAGATTAAACCAACCAATAATAGGTGTAAAAATGTATTGGCAATATCAATTACCAAATACAAATGAATATCTATTATTTTCACGCGACATGCGAATAGGGATCACTGTTACATTACATAACGACTGATAAAATGGCCTCAAGAAAATATTGAGGCCAGTTGTTACAGAAAGTAACCTACCATTTAAAGGGCAAAACAATGAACAAGCATCGTGTATTAGATACAGTATTAGGCACAGTCACAGGCGTACATGTATTTCCAGCTGGTGTAGCATGGCTACGTGATAACAAAAAATTCGGTTTAAGCATTCCGACAAGCATCGTTCGTAACAGCGGTAATCGTTATGCAACAGCAGTTATTGGCGACAAAGTATCAATGTTGGCTGGTTCAATTTTGTCAACTGACTATCCACACATTGCCACAAGTTGTTTAATCACAACTGGCGCAGTACACATTGATTCAGAAACTCCGCTTGTAGATGTTAACATTGATGATGTAACACCTGAAAGCTTGTTGCAACAATTGATTTTTAATAATTTAACGGGTTTAGGCGTTAATGTTGAAAAAACAATTGATATGGAAACAATTCGTGCTGGCAATTTATTGCTTCTTCGTAACAATGAAGTAATTAAAGTTGATTTCATCGAAAAAGATGACAACAGTGAATGGCCATATGACATCTTTCACAACGAAGGTAATGTTCTTAGCGTTACACAAAGCGGCTTTGCTGATGCTAGTGGCGACGAAGATGAATACGATGTTATTGCAATTCTTAGTCGCAACACAGTGGTCAGTCCACATGACCGCACTGATTTAAATGCAAATCCACAAGCAATTGATGCAACATCTAAAGCTGCACAAGCAACTGCTGCATTAATGGCACAAGCTGAAGCGGCAAATGCCGAACAGCCAAACATTGAAGTACGTGCACGTCAAGCAGCACAACGTCTTGGCTGCTAAGTAAAATGTAATTGGTCTCAAAATATTGAGGCCAATTGCACTCACAAAATCACAATCAGAGGACATTATCATGTTTGGCTGCTAATCTTTAAATGCAATACATTTCAATAAACCCATAAACAAAGGAGAGTAACTATGTACAGTTCCATCGGTCCAAGTTGCTAATTAACAATTTCTAATTTACCACTACGCGCCAAAAGAGAACTGCCATTATGAAAAAAACTCTTACTGCCCGATAGCATGATATCGGGATATAAATATGCTGTCATCGCATTACTACGAACATTATCAAAAGTATGAAGCATGTTGATGATAAAAACGTGTATGCCTTTTAATGTGAGTCTCCACACATAAAGTATTTAAAATGTTACGTTGGTCAGCTGTACCAGAATCAGAAAAAAGCTAGGCAGAGCACTAAAGAGGATTGATACTCCATGAAAGGTATTGTCCTATCAGATTTTGCCGTCGAAATCATACAAAGGTTACAAATTGCTCATATACCAATGCCCAAAGTATATGTTTTAGATGGTCTCAAGAATATTGAGGCCATTTAAGATTAACTCAACAATAGGTGCATTATGCTTGGATTATTAATAATGTCAGTAGCACTATCTATAGGCATTGGAGCTAATATAGCTGGAACATTTCATTTTGAAAACACAACTCCTGAAATGAAAATTACAATACCAGCATTTGTAATATTTGCTAGCTTATTTTTGTATGCAATCAATATTCAACTGCTATATGCAAATTACTATTGGATGCCAATAATATCTTTGATTGCTGGATGTATAAGCGGCATTGTATTTCATCGTCATCTGTTAAAGGAAAAAGATAATGGTAAAGTTTGGTGAAGCTCCATTCTTAGAATGTAGTAGTAAAGGCGATAAACGCTTGAGTGCATTCTTTGCATATGTTGATGGTCGAAGCATTGAAAATATCTATCAAGGTGCAAAGAAATTTGCAGATGGAAGTCATAGCTTAAGCCCACAAGAAGCAAAGGCAAAGCAAAAAACAGTTAACGTAATCAATATGGAAGAATGCAAAACATTATATGTCAGATTGTGGCGTAGATATTTTGCTCAAAATCCCAAATTGTTACAAGAACTGATACAAAGCAAATACAAAGGGTTTTCTGATATGTTTGGCCAAGTTGGACATATGTGCCAAGCTGAACAGATTTACAACATAATAACAGAACAGCGAGAATTAAGTTAATGGAAGAGTTTTTAGCAAAACTACAAGCTTTTGATAAGCGTGATGTAACAACGATTAAAAACCGTAGCCAATATGAAGGCAAATGGTATTTAACAAATGGTAGTGCAAATGACGCAGATAAAGAAGTGCAAGAATTAGTCGAGCTTGCAAATCAAAATCTAATAGCACCAAAACAATTAATGGGCTGTCATTGGATTAATCATCATCGCTTAGAAGTACATGGGTTTCCAGTAACTTGTGGTGAAAA
>CALFYC010000072.1 GCA_937952895.1 uncultured Neisseriaceae bacterium | reverse complement strand
TTAAATTTATATAACGAATTATATTTTATCAATAACGGAATTTTAAAACCGTAAGCAATTATAGCATAAATATATTTTTAGGAGGATCTAATCATGAAAAGAATAGAAATGCTTGGAAATTATAATTTAAATAGTTTAGGAGGATGGCTTCCCATGCAAGCTTTTTGCCAATATATGCCATTTACTGAAAATAAAGTTAGAAGTTTGCGAAATACTGGCAAATGGTTAGATGGAGTAATAACAAAATGCTTACATAAAGAGATTTGGATCAATGTCTGGGAGGTAAGCTTGTGGTTAGAACGTAGTGGGTTAAATTAGGAAAGCATCATGAAATTAGCAAAAGGTATTGAATTACACGGTAATTCACTAAGAATTCTCTTTTATTATAAAAATACTAAATGTAGAGAAAGTCTTGATTTAGCAAATACTCCAGCAAATTTAAAAATAGCAATAAAAAAGCGTGAAGATGTATTGAGTGATATTAGACGTGATAAATTCAACTATGCCGAACATTTCCCTAATTCAAAGCGCCTTAAATTATTTGATATAAAGCCTAAATCTTATAAATTACAAACCTTATTTGAGGAACAAATTACTCTATATAAAAACTCCAAGCGTTATGCTGAAAATACATTAAGGGATTATATAAGATATATCCAAAGTGAATTAATCCCGGCTTTCGGTAAAATTCAAATCCATGAACTAACACCTATGCAAATAAAAGATTGGATATCAAGTCGAAGTCAATCAGCTAAATATATCAGTAATTTACTAATTCCATTAGCCGCTGTACTAAATGATGCAAAAAATATGGGAATTATAGAAGATAACCCGATTGATAAATTAAGCTTAAAAAGACTTTTTCAGTGCATTACAGATGATTCAGATTACGAGATTGAACCATTCACGCCAAACGAAAGGCAAGATATTTTAAATCAGGCCCAAGGGCAAATTAAAAACTTAATTCAGTTTGGTTTATATAGTGGTCTAAGAATTGGAGAAATATTAGCCCTGGAATGGTCACATGTTGATTTGGTGAATGCTTCAATAAACGTTCAATTTACAATGGTTAGAGGAAAATTATCTAAACCAAAAACAAAATCTTCAATACGGGAAGTTCTATTACTTAGTAAAGCACTTGAAGCTTTAAAAGATCAGCGTAATTATAGTGCTGGTTCAGATTTTGTATTTCATAATCCCAATACTAATAGTTATTGGATTTCAACCGATGCTTTTCGTAAACACTGGGTAAGGTTATTTAATGAAATGAATATTAAATATCGTAATCCGTATCAAATGCGCCATACATTTGCAAGCATGCTAATTAGTAATGGAGAAAATACTTATAAGGTGGCAAAATATTTAGGTCATAAAGATACTGAAATGATCATAAAGATCTATGGCAAATTTATTCCACAAGATAATAAAGATGGTAGCCGCTTTATTGGTAATTATGATAACTAAAGTAGCGTACTAAAAAATCCCCAAAATTATCCCCAAAACTTCAAAATTTCGTCAAACCTCAATAAAATCAATGATTGGAGTAATGCTTCGAGTCTCTTCTTCCGCACCATGATTTTTATTTTAATCTTTGAATCATCTCGAGAACATTGGTTTTATTAGGCGTAACCTTAAAAACAATCCTTATTCTTAGCTTCTACTTTTTGCTAAACTTTGCCATTTTTTGCCTATTTTTACCATCATTTTCCAATTATACGTTCTAATTACGTCCTAAAAATTTCCCTAAAATTTTGAGTTTGATCGGATGATTTTTTGCATACCGAGCATCAAAAAATTTGACATGTGTTACCAAATATGATAACATGACTGCATGATAAAGAAATTAACGATCACTATTTTAGTAAGTCTGTATTTGATGATGTTGAAGCGCTACCATCTGGTATATTAGCCAGGTATCTTTACCTCGTACAGAGAATGCAAGATACTGGATCAGCAAATTTAGGCTTTCCTCATACTGAAAAAATTGATGATGATATTTTTGAGATTAGAGCAAAATCAAAAGAAGGAATTGGCAGAGTATTTTATTGTACCATGAAAAGTAACCAAATTTGGGTTTTACATAGCTTTGTAAAAAAGACCCAGAAAATCCCAAAGAAAGAATTGTATATTGCTAATGAGCGTTTACGGAAGTTAAAAAATGAAAGATAATGGAATTTGGCACGAAAAATTGCGAGCTAAAGCGCTTAAAAATCCTGAAGTATTGGCTGAATATGAACAATTCAAACTAGAGTTTGGATTGGCTGAACAATTAAAAACCATGCGTCAAAAAATGAAAATTAGCCAAGAAGCAGTCGCTGCAAGTATGCACTCATCAAAAAGTGCAATATCAAGGCTTGAGTCAGCTAAAAACGGTCCTAAGCATTCCCCTTCAATTTCGACTTTAAGGCGTTATGCTGAGGCTATTGGTTGTGTATTGGAAATAAAACTTAAACCTATTATATAACACGCAATAGAACAAATTACAAAAAGTGAAATCGTCAAGTAATCCTTGACAACTGCCTCAGGCTATAAGAATTACAATAAAAAACATTATAATCTTAACATTGCTAATTGAGCCAATTATTAAGAAATATAGAGCCATAAGATTAATAAGTAGACGTTTTAAAAAATTATTAATCTCATTTATTTGAAAGCATGTATGAAAAAAGTCCCAATAATGAGGATTGCACGAGCAACACATAATATAGAGCAAATAGTAAAAATGTATACATCAGGCTTGGGACTAAACGTGATTGATAGTTTTCAAGATCATGAGGGTTTTGATGGAGTGATCTTAGGAAATACAAAATGGCCGTATCACCTAGAGTTTACAAAGCATCATAGTACTATAAAAGAAGAAATTCCAAAATCACACCCTGAAGATGCATTGGTTTTTTATTATGGCGATGAGAAATTATGGTTAAATGCATGCAAAAAAATGTTAACTTCTGGTTTTAAAGCTTCTAAATCAATAAACCCTTATTGGAATAAATGTGGTGCAGTTTTTTTAGATTGTGAAGATCGTAGAATAATATTGGTTAAAAATGGTTGGAATATATAACATATATACTGAGACCAGAATTTGATAAAGGGATTTTTAATCAAGTTGATCTGATTAATTCAGAAAAAGGCCCCAAAATTATCCCCCAAACTTCAAAATTTCGCTAAACTTCAATAAAATCAATGACCAGCGTAATGCTTCAAGTCTCTTCTAATCTTATTATATCTTCAACAATAAATACATCTTCATTTGACAATATGTTCATGTATGAAATATAATACTCAATATGAGTCATTAGGAGTTATGAAATGAGAATACAAGTTACATTAGATGATAAATTTGGCAAACAAATAGAATCAAAAGCAAAAGAGTTGGGATTATCAATTAGTTCATATAGTCGATATATTTTAAAAGAAGCTTTTAAAAATAAAAGGCCTAATCGTTTAGATCTTGCTTTAGAGGAAGAATCAGAAGAAATTTCATTCGATGAATTAAAATCAGAAATCAAGGCTTTAAAGAATGCTTAAACTTAAACGCAAGTCATCTTTTAAAAAAGATCTCAAACGCTACCAGCATGATAAGAAATTATTAGATGAGTTAGAAAAAGTTATTTCATTGTTAGTTGATGAACAACCGCTTCCACAAAAATATAGAAACCATCAGCTTTCTGGTAAATATATTGGTGTTATGGAATTACATCTTAGGCCAGATGATTTATTAATGTATATTAAAATAGAGAAGGAGAGCATTACTTTGGTTGCTATAGGAAGCGATTCTTACTTATTTAATTAGTTTATAGATTAGAATCTAAAGTCCCCCAAATTATCCCCAATAAAATCAATGACCGGCGTAATGCTTCGAGTCTCTTCTTCCGCACCATTTAAAAATTATCTAATACTTAATTATTTTACCCTTAAATTTATTCTTGATTGGATTATAAAATTGCAGCAAAGCGCATTTCAATTAATAACAAATATTAGCTAATTTCAATATTTATGAGGATTTTTATTTAAATTTATGTTACCGCTACTTTATCAATTTTCTACTATATTGAACTTTATAGAATAAGAAAAGATTAATGTAAAACCTTTTATCTTAAATTAAAAACCCTCACTATTAGTAAGGGTTTTATTGATTTAGCAACTTAATTTATTGATTAACTCCATCAATTACTTTTGGAGCACTTTCAATATTTGGTTTACTTCCAATATCTGGGTTTACCCAAGCATCTAGACTTGGTAGGGTCAGAGCGTTGGCTAAACTAATTTCGCTACCCAGTGCGGAAGAACACTCTGAAGTATTAACAGAATTTAATAATTGTGCAATATTTAGCTGCCTTACCCAGAATTGTAAATTTTCAAAATCCATACTAGTTAAAGCGGTTCCCTCAGGAATAGTAAAACTTGGTCTCCATGTATTACCCAACCTACCACAATCCCCATCAACAGTAGCACCACTTTCGCTTACACAAATTCCAGGAATTCCTTGCAAATTACCAAAACCCATATACTGTAAAAAATTAGCATTATTATTCGCATCATTATAAACTAATTGTAATGGTGGGTTAAAGTTAGCTATCTCACCAGATTCAGATTTGAAACTATAGTAACGATTCCAAACTTGCGAACCACTAGTCCACTGACGATAGGCAGTAATAATATTTGTTGTATAGATTAAGTATGGAAATATTGAACCCTCTCCTGCTGCAGATAAATTAGTTAACTGACTTTCAGTGAGTAGAGGACCGCTGAAGATTTGTGGTGACATACTACTATTTACAACTAATGGATTACCATTTGGATCGACTAATACATAAGATTCATCACTTGCTAAGCCTTTATAATAAGTATATGTAAGATATTGATGTTCTCCACCACTACCATCATAAACAGGATAATTATAAATTATACTACCATTACTTTCTACTGGGCATGAATCTACACAGTATAAAGTCATACTTTCACTACCAGATACTGGAATTTCAATTACATTTTGCCATACATTTAAAATACTCTCGTTATTTGCCGCGTTATACCCACTACAACTCGAAAAAGTTTGACTTTGTTGGTCATATTGGCAACTATCAAATATTTTCAATTGCGTATTTCCACCACGGCCTAACCCATTTAAAGCCACATAAATTGAATTACCAGACCATTGAGCAACACTTTCAAAATAAGCCTGCCCAACCACTTCTGGGATAGCAAGTGGTACATTAAAACACCCATTTGGCGAACAATCTCCAGTTCCAACTTTATTAAATAACTGAGTTGAACTGTTCCACACCAAAATATCATTATAATTAACTTGACCAGATTGACCAACATTAACTGACATTTGCACCCCAGATAATTGATTTAAAGTATAACTTTTACGAATATTATTTTGCATAATTCCATTTGTGGCAACCAATGATCCATCTTCTGAATTACCATTCATATTAATTTTGGTAATTGGAGCACCGTTATCTGGTAATGAATTTAGTGGTAACCATAGCCCATAGAAACTTAGAAAACCATGTTGCCCATTGTACACGATAGGAAAACCTGAGTCATTACTTAGACGACTTCCATCATTTTTGTATACACCGTAACCATAAACTACTGTAGTTGGATCATCTCTATTATAACAAATTGAAGGTGATACACCAGCACCATCACTATCTAAGCTTAATAAATCACTATTAAATGCTGCCGTAGTTGCAGAAGACTGACTTCCATAACGTTGCGATAAAGTAGCGTAACCAGTTCCATTTGCAGCCTGTACAACTGCAATTTGGCTAACACCAACATTCATAACTTCAGATTCAGCGTAGTTTAATTCAACAACTCCATTTGATTGAACAATAGTTTTTATATAACCATACATAACTTTCTGATCCGTTACAGTCCCGTCGCTCTCAACTACAAAACCTGCAAAATTCATAGAAAAGTTACCATAAATATTATCTGTTGTTGGAGTAGATTCTACAGTTAATTGAATTTTAATCATTACTGGCTGCCCTGCTCCATCACCTCCGCCCATAACCGTAGTTGCCCATAATTTAACATCTTGTGGACCACCTGCTGTTCTTTTTGAATCAACAACTATTTGCATGATATTTTGTGAATTTTGACCAGCTTGCTCTGGACTACTATTTTGATTATCACCCAAACCACAACTAGTTTGGCTCACTTGAGCTAAATAAGATTCTTGATTTGTAAAATCAGAAAAATTAGTTTTATTTAAAATACATAAAATCCCATTAATTTGGGTAAGCTGTTGCTGAGCGGAATTATTAACAAACATTTGAGCTTTATCAGTAACATAAGAGCCTGATGTAGGGGCTGCACCAAGAGCTTTTAACACATAACCTTTACTAGTTAAACTGACATCTTTCGGTTGTACTATAGTAACTTGTGATGGTGGGCACAATGATCCTGATGCACAATTTACTGTAGCAGTTCCAGAACTACCAGAAGATCCTCCCGAACTAGATGATGAACCACCACCACAACCAAACATAGTCATAGCCAATATAAGCACTGATAAATATGATAACCAATTTTTCATATTCTAACCCCTATAATTATTTTATATACCTACCTAATCTCAGATACTGTAAACTTAATTGCACATTGGATTATAGCATTGCAAAATAAATTTGCAAATATTTAACAGACGTTATTTATTGAATTTCTATTCAACATCAATAATCATAATGAAATTAGCAATTTTTCATTTTTTAATAAAAATTATTTTTTTGCTATTTTTTCAAAATTATGATACAATAAAATGTTTTTACTACGCATAAACCGTTTGGCTATTAAAATGCTAAATCAGTTTAATTTTCGACCCTTTAAATATCCCCCTAGTAGGGTTATATGCCTAATAAAGAATAACTTAAATCAAATTTTTAGCTAATCCCTTTAAAAATTATATACTTGTCTTAATAATTCTACTACAATCTTTTATAAGTATGAAAAACATAGATAAACTTTATGTGTTTTTATAATAACTCAACTTGGTGTAGAATATACACTCATTAAAAGCATCATTCTTAATTCAAACCAATGTCGACTTCTATTAATAAAATCAAATTCCCTTATTTGATAATATCCTGCACCTAAATCTTTACAAATGTTATTATTATATAATCTATCAAAATTCATAATTCTTATCTAATATGATTTTATTAAGATAAATATCATAAACTTTAAATAAATAGATTAACCATTAATAAATTTTAAATTTTGTTATTAAATCAATTATAATAATGAACAAGAATTGCTTTTAAGGATTTCTTATGAAAAATTTAGATAATATAGCTCAACAAAATAAATTACAAGAAGATGCTTTATATTATGAATATTCTACTTCTGCAAACCCGATTAATTCAGGATTAATTACTGAAGTTCCTTTCAAAGTTTTTCCAAACTCATTGCATGAAACAGGATTAACCAGAATTATCCCTTTAGACATGAGTAAAGAATTAAATTGTTTATATCCAGCCACATCACCAGCATTATTAGCTAATTTTGTACGAATTTGTGCAAATGAAAACATTGAGACTGAAGCAAATGCCACCTCTCAATTATTTTATGTTATTCGTGGTGGAGGTTATACGAAAATTAATGATCTAGAAATTCCTTGGAAAAAAGGAGATTTCTTTGTATTACCTGCTAATTCAATAGCTATTCACCATAGTAATTCTGATAGTGCTTTTTACTATGTTCACGATGAGCCATTACTCACATATTTAGGGGTAAAAGCTGAAATACAACGTTTTAGACCAGTATTATTCACAGCAGAAAGTTGTAAAGAGGAATTAAATAAAGCTATTAATTGTGAAGGAAGTGAAGAACATAATCGTCTAAGTGTACTTTTAGCTAATAAAAAATTTCCACAAACACGTACAATTACACATGTTCTATGGGCTATGTTTGGAGTTGTACCACCTCACAATGTACAACCACCTCATAGGCATCAATCTGTAGCCATTGACTTTGCAGTAGAATCATCAGGTAATTGTTATACTCTAATTGGTAAAAAAATTAATGTAAATAATCAAATAATTGATCCAATTAAAGCGAATTGGCACTCTGGTTCAGTATTTATTACACCACCAGGTTATTGGCATTCACACCATAATGAATCTGATGACCCAGCATATGTTTTACCAATGCAAGATGCAGGTTTACATACGTATCTACGTACTTTAGATATTCAGTTTACCGAAAAAAAAATTTAAATAACTTTAATATTTAACTTCTTATTTCCAAACAAATTAATAATACATAATATTTTATAAATTATAGCGCTCAAGGACTCTCTTGATTGAATTTCACAGATATAAGTTTCTAGTAATAAATTATGGTATAATCCAGTATGTATTAATTTTAATTTGCATCTTGAAATAGGATAAGTAAAATTTACTTATAGCTTCAAATTTGAACTAAGCATGATTAAAATCAAGCTCCAAAAATTAACTTATTGTGGCTTACTTATGTACAAAACAAATTTTTCTTTAAAACCAAAAGCAAATTGGTATAGATATTTATAATTGTAATTAAATTTTAGTATTTAGCTAAAAAATGGTTTTATGCATTAAGTATCAAGTTAGAAAGTGTATATATAAAAATGAAACAGTTATTTAAATTAATTTATATTACTACATGCTTAATACTTATTGGATGCGGTAGCAATAGTAATACCAATAATTCACAAACCAGCAGTAATAATTCATCACCAATTGCATTCTTCAACAGTTCTATTATTACTATTGATAATACTGGAATAATTCCCATTATTAATGACAGCCCAACTTCAAGCATAGTTTATGTCCATAATAATAGCTCATCTCAGATAACAAATATTACGTACGATGCTATTACTTCAAATTCTTTATTTAACACAGCAATTATTAACCCTAATAGTATAAAATTATGCCAAACGATTGAGGCTCATGGCGAATGCCCACTAGCATTTACTACTCCAAATTTAGATAAGGGAATTAATCAAGGTAGCTTTATAATCGCAGCTCACTATACAGATAAAGCAATTAACAAAAATTTTTCTCAAATTTTCAATTACAAAAAAGTAAATAACCACACCATAGATTCTGGAGTACAAATCATGTCTGGAGTAGATATTTACGGATTTGGGAATGAAGTCGGTTACGCTACAGTATATTTATATAACAACGATTATGAAGCAGATTATTCTATAAAATCTATAAGATCTTTTCCAAATAGCATAGATGTATATAATGGAAATATTACTGGAACCACAATGCAAAAAAACTTTGTTCAAGCAGTTGAAGTGAGTGGTCAAATTGCAAATGAACAGCCATACATGGCTAATTTAAGCATTCAATCAACTAATTTGGCAAATAAAACATACAATAATAGTGTTAATTTAACTATTGACAATTCAAGTGGAAGCCAAAGTTTATTGCTCGGTTCTATTCCAGTTGCTGATACTTCGAATTCAAGCGAAAGATCTGGTTCAATACTAGCAATTAACTTGAGTAATCATAAAATCGATAATATTAATGTACAAGCTCCATCTGGCGTTAGCTTAGATACCTCAAATTGCCAAGCAATTGATATAGGGGCAAATTGCATAATTAATTATACTCTACCACAATATTCAGGAAGCGGTTTTATAACTATTTCAGGTATGAAAGACGACTCTTCTATTCCTATAACAAATAGTGAACCAATCATATGGTTTAACTCACAATCAAGTCCCTTGTTAAATGTTAGTACAGACCCAAATGATCAGGTAGTATTTTTTAGTGGATCGACTGGAGCAATTGCTAATATTAATGTTACAAATAGCATGACTGGGATTGATATAGAAAGTTTAGACGTTAGTTCAATTTCCACAATTTCAGGAATGGCAAAAGTTGAACTTATATCAGGAATGGATAATTGTAGCGGTAAAAATTTAATTGCTAAAACTGGAAGTTGTTCTTATGCTATAAAATTGACTGATGATCAAGCAGAAAATGGAATAATACATCTTTACGTTAAAGGTAAATATAAACTTTCGGAAGCAACATCTCAAGATTATTCGCGTGCTATCGCTTTAAGATATAATTCGATTGCAAATAATCCAGTATTAATTATATCTGGATTATCTGATATGCAAATTAGTGGTAATAATAAAGATCTAACTACTCAAGATGTAACTATAACAAATGTGGGAAATTCAGCAGGTAAAATTGACTCATTAAACTTGAATAAGTCTATAGAAAGTGCAAACCTAGTTATAACCAATATCGCAAATTGTTTAGGTGTCACATTAGCTGCAAATGGTGGCTCATGTACTATGAAAGTACAATTAGGTTCACAGACTTATTCTGGGTCTGCTCCATTAACTAGTTCCAGTTCAATTATAGCAACATATTCAAATGGATCAACAAAAACTTCAACCTTAAATAGTAACGCTTTTAGAGCTACTATCACTAGCTATACCCCAAGTATTGAAGTAATTTCCGTATCAGCTAGCAATAACCGTTCAGGTAACGGCTTAGAAAGCTTACCATATATATTTTCAGCAGCGAATCCTTCATCAGAAAAGACTGTAACTATAACTTATAAAAATACAGGAACAAACCCAATTATATTTAATTTAGCAAACTTTGACCTTAATCATAAATTATGGGTAATTGATACAGATAATTGCACTAATAAAACTCTTGATACAAGCGGCAATACAAATACTTGTACTATTATATTAAATAATGTATTTTCACAAAACATACAATTTTTTACTGATGTTGGAGCTGCATTTGAAATGAATTTGCCACTTCCAGAAGTAACTATTACAGATACAATTGCTAAAACAGAAAATACTTCTTTACCCAAATTTAGCGATTTAAACAAAATTTATGTCACAAACCATCAAGCAACTATCGCCAATAATATCCACTACGTAGTTGGAGAAAATGGCACATCTTTAATCGTGTCACATAATCTAGCTAATGCATCTGATTACGCAGATGGCACTATTCAAACGATAACCAATATAAGCAACGATAATTATTTTACTAATATTGAAGCTAAAAGTGATGGATGTTCAATTCATGATTTATCTTCTAATCCAGTTACTCAAACTTGCATTTTTGCAAATCTGGAAAGTGGGAATAAAAATCTATCAGTTACTTACAAAATTGATGATAATTTAACTAACTCTTGGGACATAAATGTTATATTACAAAGCATAACTATTCCTGGGGTTAGCCTTGCAATGTCCCCTACTAATATCATAACTCACATCCAACCTTTTAATTGGACATTAGAAGATGCGATAGAAGTAGCACCAGATTCAAGCAATGTTTTTTTATCAGCCTCTAAAGATGGGGAAATCATGCTAGCTTATAGGCGTCAGGGAGCAGGTTATAATGGTGAAGCTGATGCATTATTTGTACATCCAATTTTTGAAACTATAGATAATTATATTGAAGAAAACCCTTCAAGCTATATAAATCTATTATTCAATTCACATAATATCCCATATGCAGCTTTAAAAGATGACAAAACCCTAGCAGTCAAGGTCAAAGTACTTGATGTACTGCCTCCTCCATTTGTAGCAGACGATTACTGGCTTATGGTAGGCAATAACGTTACTCAAAATGGTAGTTATGTATCTTTGGGAATTGATGCAAATGATACGATATATGTTGCATTTTTAGATAATACAGATGGTAATGCAAAATTAGTAAAACTAGTAAATAATAATTGGGTCGCTGTTGGGCAGCCTTTTGCAACTGGAGGAGTTGCCTCAAATATCAAGTTAGAAATAGATTCAACAGGTGCCCCTTATATAGCATATTTCGACACCTCTTCAAACAAAGCTATTATTACTAAATATAATGGCTCTAATTGGGTTTTAGTAGGTAGCCAATTAGCCAATGTTATTAATTCAACATTAAATTTTAAAATCAGTAATACAAATGATTTATATATAGCATTTTCTGATAGTACACAAAATAGCACAATAAATGTTATGAAATTTAATGGAACAGATTGGCAATTGGTAGGAGATAGTGGATTTTCGAATGCTACAGCTCCAAGTCTAGCAATTTCTAATGATGGATTGCCTTATATTGCTTATAAAATTCCTACAATAACTGGTCGAGTTATGATTATGAAATTTTATAATAATAAATGGATTAGCGAAGGTTACATATATGATATTATGCCATGGATTGATATTATTAATTTATCTTTAGTAATTAATCCAGCATCAAATATACCATTTTTGGAAATTTACCACACCAATGGCACTATACAGATTGTTCACTTAAATACAAAAAGATCTCCTGAAGAATAGATAAATCATATCTAAATAATAAGATAAAGATTTTTAAAGAATTAGCAATATTCGCAGCATGTTCTCATGATATAAATACCCTGGCCAAAAAACCAGGGTATTTATTTTGAATCTAGAATTTATAATTTATTGTGTTTTTACATTAACATTTATAAATTGCTCTACTTGAAAATATCTGCTTCCTGCAGGAGAGCTTTGCGGTGTTGTGCTAGTCACTTCGTCAATAGATTGAGAGTCATTTTTACAGTAATATTGGGACGAACTGTTATTTTCAATAGTAATTTTATTTATTGGATATTCGACCATAAAACAATTTATTGCAGATCCTGTAGAAGAACACATACTTATAAAAGATTGATTTTGAGCTTCAGCAAAACTATTATCTGAAAAATCAAAGTTTATATCACATACTTTATTTCTTTTTTTCTCATCTGAGTATATACTTATAGTTTTTTCTAAATTATTTTTTCCGACAAAGTCTATTATATCTTCATTAAGCTTTCCTGGTTGAATAGCTTCTTTATCTACTGAAGTATATAGAATTGTATCTGACTGCTTTAGATTATTACTGATGATAAGTTCTCCGGATGCTGATTCTACAGTATTTGCGAATGCAGAAGCAGTAAAAATTATGCTAAATAATGTGCTAACTGTTAATTTTAAATAATTGTTCATGTAAATTCCTTTAATTTTGTTTTTATTTTCAATAAATTCCTTTAACTTTTAATAAATTCTCAATAAATTTCATTAAATTCTTTCTGTGTATATTTATTTTGCTGTTCAAGTTCAGCGTTCTTTTTATCTAACTCTTTTAAATCTTCTTTTAACTTATCAAACTCTTTTGCAATATCATCTTGTTTTTGTTGATTTTTAGACAGCATTTTTATTAGTCTTGGAATACAAGCGAGATTCTTATCAGCAGCGGGAAAACATTCTTCTTTGCTCGTCTGGGAAGACTCCGTTTACAAGAATT
>CALFYC010000071.1 GCA_937952895.1 uncultured Neisseriaceae bacterium | reverse complement strand
TTCATATGCAATAATTTCATTAAGTACCGTTTTTATTATTCAACTTTTAGCGAAACACTTAATTAGTGAGCATAAAGCAATTCCAGCTTTAATAATTATAAGTTCACTAATATCCATTATTTGTAGCACTTATTTTAAAGCAGAACATGATTTTCTAGTTATCCGGGAATTAAGGGAGGCACAATATGGAAATTGAAATTAATAATATTAAAGAAGATATTATAATTGGTTGTTTTGAGAATGAAAGACATAATAAGCAACCAATTGTTGTTGACTTAAATGTCCATCTCTACCCATTTAATTGGATTGATGACGATAAACTTGATAAAACTGTAAATTATGAAACACTACAAGATTATGTCAGACAAATAATTAAAAGAACTGAATTTCAGCTTTTAGAAACCCTTGCCCAGCATATTAGCAAAAAAGTTTTAGAAGAGTTTAAATTAATTAAAAGCATTTCTTTAAAACTTACTAAACCATTAGTATGTGATATCAGAAAAAGTGATATAAGTGTTAAAATAAATCTACATCGTAAATTTAAAGTAGCAATAGCTCTTGGCTCTAATTACATTCATACACCAATACGACAACTAGTAAATGCCACCACCATTTTAGGTGAACATATTAGTGAGATCGCAGTTGGAAACTTTTATGAAACCAAACCATTTGGTTATAAAGATCAACCCAATTTTTATAATACTGCAATTATTGGCTATACTACTTTAAAACCTGAAGAACTTCTGGGTAAAGCGAAAGAAATCGAAAAATTAATGGGTAAACAAGAATTATTAGTAAATGGTCCGCGAGTGATTGATATTGATTTAATTTTCTTTGATGATTTAATTTATACGCATAATTTTTTAACGATTCCACATAAAGATGCCCACTTACGGGATTTTGTATTAAAACCACTTGCAGATATCACACCAGATTGGATACATCCTACAATTGGTAAATCAGTTCAAGATATCTTAAATGAATTACCTAAAGACAATCTTTTTATCTTAAAACAGGTTTCTTATTCAAAGGAATAAATATATTATAAAACCCAAATCAAGTTTAACGGCGTTTTAATACATAATAAACATTATTATCAATTGGACGATTTGCTTGCCATATAATTTGCCATATATTCTGATCAATCTGATGAATATCGCGAGTTGCAACAAGAGCTTGATTACAAATACTATAATTAATATTTATAAAGCTTGGCATTAAATTCACATCTGCATAATAGTACCAAAGTGCTCCTTGTGGAGTGTTTTCGCCGTTAGTAGCTACACAAGCATCTAAATCTAAATGTTTTAAACTTTCTGTGACAATTGGCTTGAATGTTAAGATGGAATCAAACCATGGCAATAATAAAGCCATAAATAAGACTAGTACAAAAGTTGTTCCAGAAGCCCAATTAGTTACCATTTCACGCCCACGAATATGGCGACGAGTAATCATGAATACCCAAATTAAGGTTATAATTACAGCTAACATTAATTGCCATATATTAAAATTATATACAAAATCTTGACTTAATTGAAGTGCTCGGTTTAGCAGATCATTATTAACTCTAAAAATAAAACCAAAGTAAATAATCCAAATCCCTATGCCCACAATTCCAAATAAGAAAATGCAAAACCAGTTAAACAAAGCAACAATGCTAATGCGCATTGAATCAATAGCAATGGATGCAATAAAAGTAAAAGGTAAAATAATCGGAAAAATCATTCCTTCAACTGATTTACCACTAATTAAAGTAACTAAGAATAATAATATCACAAGCATTACATTAACTTGAATAATTTTATCTTTAAAAATAGTTTTTCTGTGCTTATAAAAAGTCCATATCGCTAATGTCCAACTAGGAACTAAATACCACAAAAGTAAACTCACCGTTTCTAATAATTGTTTTAAAATTCCTTTATGATTTACGTTATATAAGGCAGTATATCTTTGCTTCCATTGTAAAAAAAATTCTTTATTTACACTCTGTAATTGATAGCTGTATAGATAAAAAATTATCGCAAACAAACTAACTCCTATTAATACCGTAATCAAATAATCTTTATTCCGCCAATGTTTATCTATTAATGGGAGAATCGCTAAAATTAATAATGCAATTAAAATAAACTCACAGGTGAAATGAATGGAAATCAATAATAATCCAACAAATAATATCCATCCAGATATTCCTGGTAGGCGTTGATACAATTGCAATGAATATATATATAAACAAAAGCCAAGTAAAACTATCATATTAGGAGTTAACTGATATGAGTTATTAATAAATCCAACTGAGCTAATCAAAACTAAAACTACGGTGCGACCATTTTTATATGCTAGTAAATTCGAACCAATTTTCGCAGATAGCGCAATTACAGACAATGTGAATAATATATTCACTACCCGTACACTATTGGCAATACTATAAATATTATGAATATTAAATAATTTAATAATTGCAGAATAAAGCCAAAAATAAAATGGCTGAATTTGTAGATAAGGTGCACCTGAGATATAAGGTACTAACCATGAATGGTTATAAATTATGCCTTTAACAACTGCAAATACAAATGGTTCATGTGGTTCCCAGGGCGAATGAAAAACTGCTGCACCAATAATCCAAATTATGACTAAAATCACTAATAGCCAAGGCCGATCCTTACGTTTAGGAGCTGAATTTTGATTATATGTTAGCATTAAGCACTTCCAAATGAAATAGGTAGCAATAATAGCTACCTATTTCAAACTTTATTTAAAACTAATTACTTCGCTGAAGCAGTTTTTTTGCTAAACGCTGCATATTTTTGGCGGAATTTATCCACACGACCAGCGCTATCAACTAATTTCTGTTTTCCAGAATAGAAAGGATGACATTGAGAACAAACTTCAATATGCAAAGCATCCTTAGCTAATGTTGATTGAGTAACAAAACTACTACCGCAACTACAAGTAACTGTCACATTCTTATATGAAGGGTGAATTGAATCTTTCATAATTTTAGCTGCTTTCCAATAAAAAATCGATGAAATAACCACACATAACTATTTGATATAAGCCATATGGATATACACATTCATCTACTATTGGCATTATTATAGCAAACTTTTATTAAAGATGCAATTAAAACTAGCTATCCATTGACAGCGGATGAGACGATAATATACAATCATCGGACTTTAAATTAAAATTTGAGTAATAGGATTTGGATTATGCAAAAATTAATTTCTAAATTTAGATGCCTAGAAATAATTACCTTCTCTTTAATAATACCAAGTTATGGATATAATCTATCTCAAACACAATTAAATCAAATATTCAACCATTATTCAGCATGTTTTATCTTATTTAATTTAAATAATCATAAAAATGTTTTAGAATATAATAAAGGTGATTATTGTAATGAAGCAATTTCACCTAATGTAACATTTGAGATCCCACTTTCGCTAATGGCATTTGATCAAAGACGAATAAACGAGAGTACAATTTTTGTTTGGGAAAATAAAACTTGGTCAAATCCTCATTGGAATCATGACCAGACACCAATAACTTGGCAAAAATATTCTGTAATATGGGTATCGCAACAAATTACAAAACAACTTGGTTTATCTAAAATCAAATATTACTTAA
Source organism: uncultured Neisseriaceae bacterium (assembly GCA_937952895.1). Taxonomy (GTDB): domain Bacteria; phylum Pseudomonadota; class Gammaproteobacteria; order Burkholderiales; family UBA11063; genus Aquella. Next base: position 10,405 of record CALFYC010000071.1, on the reverse strand, counting down.
CTGGGTTTAAATATGGTAATCGAGATTTCTCTGGCGATCATGATCAACATAATGGATTAACTAATGCATGGTTAAATAGTAGTTTAAAAATTTCAGCGTTTAATCAATTACAGTTTTTACATGCAATGCTTGAATATCAGCTACCAGTTTCAAAACTCGCAATTCAAAATACTTCCCAAAATATTTATTTAGGGAACTTTAATAATGATATAGATTTATATGGTAAAACTGCCAGTGGTTGGCATGTATCCAATATTAGCTTAGATAAACAAATTAAATTAAATGATGGTTGGTTTATTGGTTACCTAAAAGATAAAGATCAAACCTATATCTTTGTTACGAATATAAGTTATCAAAATAATTTAAATTCTTCTATCAACTTTGATTCTAGTGGTAATATAGCTAAAAAATTAACTATGCAAATTTTAAATAATTATTTTAAATAACTAAAATTATGGTCAAAATCGCCAATTTAAATTTACCTGGTAATATTGTCTTATCCCCAATGGCTGGGATTACTGATGCACCTTTTCGCCATATTGCACGTTTATATAAAGCTGACTATACAATCTCTGAAATGATTAGTAGTAAAATTGAGCTATGGCAAAGCTCGAAAACACGTTATCGTCTACAAGATAATTATAACCAAAACTCCTTTAAAATCACTCAAATTGCTGGTGGAACACCTAAAATGATTGCTGAAGCTGCAATTAAATGTGAGGAATTTGGCTCTGATATTTTAGAAATCAATATGGGATGTCCTGCCAAGAAAGTATGCAATGTTTTAGCAGGATCAGCCCTACTACGTGATGAAAAACTAGTTAAGAATATTTTAACCAAAGCCGCAGAATCAGTTTCAATTCCTGTCACACTAAAAACCAGATTAGGTTGGGATCATAGTAATTATAATATTTTATCAATTGCTAAAATTGCTGAAGATGTAGGAATTAAAGCTATAACTATTCATGGACGAACACGCTTTGATATGTATAATGGCGAAGCAAGCTATGACTTAATCAAAGCAGTAAAACAAAATCTCACTATTCCTGTTTTTGCAAATGGCGATATTACCTCTCCAGAAAAAGCCAAATATGTACTTGAATATACTAATGCAGATGGTATTTATATTGGGCGAGCTTCCTTAGGTAAACCGTGGATTTTTAGCCAAATTAAAGACTATTTGGCAACTGGCATTTATCAAGATGATACACATTATTTAAACCTTCAGTTATTAACTTTACATTTAAATTTGCTTTATGAACATTATGGCGAATTTATGGGAACAAAAATAGCTAAAAAACATATTAAGTGGTATTTTAAGAATCTAGCAAAGAAAAGTAACCAATTAGAATTAGCCTTAAGCGAATTTAATCTTAGCGAGTCAATGAATCAACAAATTGATATAGTGTCAGATATTTTTGCTTTTTCTCAAATGAGCTTAGGTTAATTACTTCGTATTCAATAAAAATAAAAAAAATTATATTAAGCTTATTTGCTATAATTATAATTCGCCGTCATTAGCTAAAGTATAAGAAAAAACTTTATTCTTATTTTTTAAAAGGTTTATTACATGTATAAAAAATTACCCTTATATCTACTAGCATTATGTTCTTCATTAGCTAATATATCCTGTAGCTCAGGAAGTAGCTCATCAAGCAGTTCATCAAGCCCATATATGACATTAAACTATTCTGATGCCGCAACAAATTCTTCAACACTAATAACCGGCATACGGGGAGTAGCTCAATCATCTGATGTATACATAAGTGGAATTTATGAATCAACTAATAGCACCTCTGCACAAGAGGGTTTATTATATGTAGGATCTATATCCGGAGTAGGCACTTGGCACCTACTTCAATATCCATCATCATCCGGCATAACGGTTTCAAGCACAGCATTTTATGGGCCGAATAATGGTAATGAAAGCGACACGATTCAACTTGTAGGCAACTATACTACTATTGAAACCGAGAGTTCAGCATTAGGACTACTTTATCAAGGTCCAGTTGATGGTTCTGGAACATGGGCAACTTTAACACCTCCTGTTGAATCTGGGGATACGTTACTAAATACAATAGCTCATAGCACCATGGGTGGAATTATCGTAGGTAACTATGATACAGCCTTACATTCTGGAAAAGCTTTTATTTATGATATTACTAATGAATCATATTATGATATAGAAAAACCAGGTGCAGTAAGTATCACCGCTTATGGTATTTGGTATAATGGAGGAAATAGTTATACTATTACTGGTGGTTATAGCGATCTAGATCAATTAGGTGTTGACGAAGGATATATTGCAGATTGGAATTCAGATACTCATGAAATTTCTAATTGGCGAAGCTATAATTATAAAGATGAACCGATTACTTCCACAATAAGCCATTTTGAAGGTATTACTTCAGATGGAAATGGTGGCTATAATTTAGTCTCTGATTGGACGGATGTAGATGAAAGCTCTAATAATGGGGCTGCTTTTGTAAACGTTACACGAGACAATAGTGGACAATTTGGTAATGCATTATGGATAGATTACAGATATCCAGGTTCAGAAATCACTTCTGCAAATACTGTATATCAAACATACGTTCTAGGGGTTTATACTGAATCTGGTAGCGATGTTACCAATAGTTATGTTGTAAATATATTAGATCTCTACTAATTTCAATTTATTATGTGCTAGTAATGCCAAATTGATGCATTACTAGCAATTATCAACAAGCTAACTCAAAATCAAAATATAATAATGAATTTAGAATAACAGCTGTAGCATCTGCTATATCTGAAGCTAAGATACCATTATAGCCTTTTTTATCTATCACTAATTTCTCTGCACTCTTGCCATGAATATATACAGCAAAGCGTAGTGCATCAAATAAATGCATACCTTGAGCAGCAAATGCAGCAATAATCCCACATAAGGTATCACCGGAACCTGCAGTTGACAAAGCTGAATTACCTGTTGTATTTATATACACCTGATTATTACCTAAAAGTAATGATCCTGCGCCTTTTAATAAAGTATATGCATTTAGTTTATTTGCCAGATTAGTTAATGCTAAAAACCGATTATTTTGAATCTTTAATGTTTCAACATTGAGTAACCGTGAAGCTTCACCTGGGTGTGGGGTAATTGCCTTATTGGTTAAATGTTTAAATTGAGCTAATAATTCCGGATTCATTGCTAATAGATTTAGTGCATCAGCATCAAAAATCAGCTTACAAGTTGGTCTTAATTTAATGATTTTAGTTAAAAATTTACTAGCCTTATCATCGCAACCAAGTCCAGGACCAATTACAATTACATCATATAAATCAAGATTTTTTAAAAAATTCTTAGTCGAGCTATGCATAAGTTCGGGAATTACTAAATTAACATTTAAATCAGAATCTGGAGAGACTAACACCACTTTTCCGGCACCGTTTAATAAAGCAGCACGTCCGGCAAGATATAATGCTCCAACCATACCATTACAACCACCAACTATGGCAATAGTTCCAAAACTTGATTTATTTGTATCTTGAATAGTGCGCTTTAATTGCTGATAATTAATATTCTCTAGGCTATTGAGTAAAACAGGTAGGGCATCATTCTCGATTTTATTAACTTTTAATTCACCAACTAAAGGGAAAACAATTATCTTTCCAACATTATCAATGGCTTTACCCGTATAGAATCCTGGCTTATCTGAAAGAAAAGTTAAAGTATAATGAGCTTTAATTGCAGAACCAATAATTTCGCCAGTAAATGGGTTTAAGCCACTAGGTGTATCTAGCGATACTTTCATTGCATTACTTAAATTGATACGTTGGATTAATTTTACTACTGATGGATTTAATTTATCGATTATTCCAATGCCAAAAATACCATCAATAATTACATCATACTTATTTAATTCTAATGGTAAATTAACTAAAATTTGGCCGCGGAGTTTTTTAAATTGAAGGAGTAATTTTTGTCCAAGCTTATTGGTAGATTTTAGGGCTTTGACAATAGTTATTGTATAACCTAACTGTTTTAGTAGAATAGCAGCAACTACACCATCACAACCGTTATTACCAGAACCAATAACTATTAAGATTTTATTATTAATATCAAAATTGCTATTTACCCATTTAGCAATACTTTCACCAGCAATATCTACTAAATTAAGCTTTTGATATTTTTGCTCTAATTCACGAATTTGAAGTAATGATAAAAATTGATTATGTATCATTTAGCCTCTCAAATAGTAAATTATTGTTTTGATTTAGCTTTCGCTATACATTCACGAGCTTCTCTTGAATAACGCATTTCTTCAAATTTACCATCTTGATCTTGTAAATTAACTGCAACTTTACATGCATTTATTGCCTTGGCATATTCGCCTTGACTAATATAATATTGGCCTAAAAATACCCAATTATTTCTGAAGTTTGAAGATTTTCTAACTGCTTTAGAAAGATAAGAGTATGCCTTTTTAGTATCTCCACCAAAAATTCCAGGTAGCTCTTCATAATATCTACCTAAAATACGGCTACTTCCATTCCATTGATAACTCGAATCAATTTTTTCAACTGTAGCTAATGCAGCCATTCCATCTTTTGCATTAGATGCTGAAGATAAAATACCATTGGCAAGACCATAGCTACCAAGATCAATTGCATACCAATAATACCCTTCAACTTTACGTGGCATTGCCTCCATTGCAATTTTACCCGCAGATACACCATAATCAAATAATTTAACCCCATCTTCGGTATTCACATAATTTTTTTCACCAATACCATAATTACCTATAAAATAAACCAATCGAGCAACTTTCCAAGCAATCTCATAGTTATTGGGAATTTTAGGTTTGGTCATTAAATAATCAGCAATAATTTTTTGATTAGCTAAATTCTCTCGGTTATTCCAACAATTATCTAATAGTTGAACCGAAAGCTCTTCATCTGAATCAATAGTAAATTCTTGTAAAGAAGATGTTTTTACAGAACTTACAGAAGTAGTAACACCTGATGCAACAACATTACTTGTATTAACTGCATTTGCTACTTGAAATAATCCCAAACTAATTAATATAAGATATAATTTATTCATAGTTTATGATCCTATAAAATCAAATTTTATGCTTGTTTTGCTGGCTGTTTAACTGAATCAACAATTACCTTGTCACCCGGCATAACCTTCATTCCACCATTGATTACAACTTTATCATTAGTTTTTAAACCACTATTAACTATCCAGAGATTTCCAGCCATTACACCAACTTCAACAATTTGCTTAATAATTTTATTATCATTATCTAAAACATAAACAAATGAATGAGCACTATCTCTAAAAATCGCATCTTGTGGAACCGCAATTGCATCTTTAAAATAAGCACCAGTTAAGTATACATGAATAAATTGGCCAGATAATAATTTATATTTGACGGAATTATCATAAATATTCCCCCGCATATTCCATGTGCCATTAGTTAAACTAATTCGTGTATCAAAAAAGGCAATTAACCCGGCATTATCTAACATTGTTCCATCAGCAAGTTGTAAATTCATTGAAAATTTATAATCTTTAGGTGCTTGAACTGTTCCGTTATTCACACCCTTTTGTAAGGCTAAACGATCATTTTCTGGAACTGAAAAGTTAATATACATATTATCAGCAGAGTTTACATTAGTTAGAACTGTAGTATATGCAGCAACCATTTGCCCAACAGTTACCACATGCTCTGAAACTAAACCATCAACAGGAGACAATACCTTACAATAAGTAATATTTAATTTTGCTTGCGCAATGTTGGCCGCATCAGCTTTAACTAAACCCACAGCAGCCTCATAATTAATATCCGCAGTTTCTATATCCTGTTCTGATACTGCATTAACTTTATATAATCGTTTATAGCGATCTAGTATTAGCTTATATTGAGTCATTGCTGCTTTATCTTTAATCATCTGACCTTCGGCATTATGTAAATCATTTTCAAATGGACCTGGATCAATCTCATAAAGCGGCTGATCTTTTTTAACCAAAGTTCCCTCGACATATAACTGTTTAAAAATCGTACCATTTACTCGGGCATACACAGGAAAATCAGCAACCCCACTTACTACCCCGGGATAATCTAACATATATGGAATATTTGCTGTAGTTACTATTTCAGCATCTACATGTTTTGGCAATGATGGAGGTGGTCCATCATGGCGATTACAGCCTACTACGCCAATCAATAAAAATGCAACAAGAATTATCTTTCTCATGTTATTAGAAGCCTTTATTAAGAATATTGCTATAAGATGGTATTGTATCACAATTCATAATTTATGGTAGAATGTATACTTATTTCTATTTGACTTTAAAGGCCATAAATGCAAATAACAAACAAGAAAATTCAAACACTAATTTTAATTAATTTAGTAGTTTTACTAACATTACCACAATTAAATAATGTACATTACGACCCACTACCTCAGTTTTGGGCTGAAATTACTTTTGTATGGGCAGCAATTAGCTTATTTGGTTTAGTATGTTTAAGCGTAGATAAAATAACCATCCCTAAAGTAATAATACCACTTATGTTATTTAGCATACTACTGTTATTACAACCGTTAATGGTTCAAATTGATTTTTTTGGTTTTTCTATTACTACTATTCTTGAAATGTTTATCTGTATCTTAGTTGCAATTAGTACTAATTTAATTTGTGATCGCTTAGGTTTACAAACATTTTTAATCTACCTGAGTTATGCTTTAATTATAGGTGCGGTCCTACAATCACTTATTGGGTTTTTGCAATATTCTGGATTATACCGTCACTTTGGCGATGTGATTTTTTATGATGGAGCTCATCCGCGCACCAATATTTTTGGTCATTTTGGGCAACGTAATCATTATTGTCATTATTTAATGTGGGCTATTTTTGGTTTAATTTACTTATTTCAAATCAAAAGAATTAAAGCAAGTAATTTCTATTTAATAATTATTTGGCTCCTATTTAGTTTGACGATTGCATCTTCAAGAAGTGTTTTTATTTATTTTACTTTAGCTATTGCAATTAGTAGTATCTATTATCTAAAAACCAAAGAAAAATCAGCAAAACAACTAAGTTATATTTTAATAATTACTTTTTTAACTTTACTTCTTTTTGAATATTCAATTCCAATAATTCATAAATTACTAAGTATGCATGATCAATCTGGACTACAAAGACTGGTTGACCCAGGTAGCACTGATATAACTGGCCGACGTCTTATTGAATGGAAAAAGGCATGGATTGTATTTAAACAATATCCAATTTTTGGTTATGGATTTAATGAATATGCTAAACAAAGTGTTTATTTACAATTACTATTCCCCAATTCCCCAGCTGATGATGGATTATTTACCAATTGTCATAATCTAATTCTTCAACTATTAGCTGAAACTGGCATTACTGGCACATTAATTATAGTATTTAGTATTATTTATTTAATCTATGCTATCCTTAAGAATCGTAGCTCATTAGAATCATTGATAATAATTTGTATGCTATCAACCACATTAACACATAGCATGCTTGAATATCCACTTTGGTACATTTATTTTTTAGGGCCGTTTATCATGTTTTTAAGCATTGATAAACCATTAATGAAACTTAACCGGAACTTCGCACTTACTTTTTTTGCAATACCAATAATAATTATTGTTTATTTAATGGTAAATAGTAGTATTATTTTTAATAAATTAGTTGCCTATAGTGATATCCCAAATAAGGAATCATCGATATTAAACAATGCCAAATATTTAGAAAATCTTTCACAAAATATTTTGTGGAGTTATCCTGCATTATTTAGTTTAGATGATTATATTGATGTCACTGAATCTAAAACAGATAAAATCATGACAAAAAATCAACAATTTGCTTATGAAAGTAAATTTACTAATTTTCACCCGTATCCCGACAATTTAATTAAACTAGCAATACTAAATTGGGAATTTGGGAATTATGATGAGGCCCGTAAATTAGTCAAATTAGCAGCAATTGCTTTTCCAGTTTATAAAAAAGATTTTGCTAGTACGTTGAAGAAAAAAAATTATTCCGAATTAATTACTGAGTTAAGAGCTAAAAAATAAAGCTTGGATTTCGCCAAGCTTTATTTTTATAACAATTTAAATTATTTTAAATCATCTAAGATATCAAAAGCCTTGCTGCCATTAAGACTTAACGCCTCAAGTTCTGGTTGGTCTAAACGTAATGCGTTTAAACCATTAATATCATCTATGCTAAAAAGCCATACACTTGCATAAATACGAGCATTTATCTTTGAAAAATCAAATATTTTGGTTTCCTTTAATGCTGTCAATACATCTTGACTATTTGATCTTAAAGAAACCTCAGTACCATCGAAAACTGAAATAGTTTTGAAACCATCACTTTCAGTCATTAAATCATATTCAACATCATTATCGTTAGTCTTATTATTAAAAGCGGAGTCTAAAACCACTCCTGTTTCAATTGGGTTAACATCAGTTATTTTAGACAGGAAAGAATCCGTATCTACAAATTTATATAAAGCTAAACGAGTTACAGCATTTCCATTAAAAGGATTTGTTTTATTAATTAGAATTTGCACCATAGTACTATTGGTTTTACTAATTACAAAAGATTTAATTGTCTCATCATTAGCAAGACCAATACTTTCAAAGGCAATTGTTTTTGTTTGAGCACTATCATTTAAATCTTGCATTACAACTAATTTTTTTTGCGTATCGGCCCAAATTATTCCTCTATAGCCATTTATATTAACAATATCCAATGGTAAATTATTTGAATGACTTATATTCAAATTTTGGCTATTTAATAAAACAAGATTATAGTCCCAATCATCATTTGGAACTACATCACCTTCGGATGTAATACTTTTTGAATAAACATCAATATCTTCTTGGCTATTTTGTGCATTATTTTCCTTAAATATATATAACCGATTAGCATCATGCTTAATCTCTAATGTTGATTCTGAAGGATTAGGATCAGATAATGTATTTACCAATTTAATATTATTTGAATCAATTTGGTATTGGTGAATTGGACCATTTGTATCAGCTGAATAAAGATAGTGCGTTAATCCACTTGAGGAATTAGTAGTTGAACTGCTCCCACCTCCACCATTACATGCAGACACTAATATAACTGCACCCAATAATCCAGAATAAGCAAACAGTAGCTTTAAATTTTTATGCATTAAACTTCCCTTTTAAAAATCCATTTTCTAATATTTATGGAATTCGTAATAAATAAAATTTCATCTCATAGAATTAATATGTAAGACCAATCGATACTTCTTCACCAAAAGTATTTGTCGGGGTATACATTAATCCAGATATATTTGATTGTGGCTGAAAGTTATTCCAAAACAAGTTAGCTCCAAGCTGCAAATTCTTTACTATATTAAATTTAGCACCAATAGTTGATACAAACATATAATTTGTAGCTGCATATGATTTCCCATACAAACTAGGAGATGTTTGAATAGACTTTATTGCACCAGAATTATCCCAATTATAACTATATAACTCATCACCATAAAGTATAACTGCATCATTAATTCGGTAATAAATCCTACCTCCTAAACCTCCAGTATAGAAATAATCAGTCGTTAAATTTGCCCACCCATTGGCATTTGCTGTAGATGTCGCCCAATTAGTTCGACGACCTAACATGGCATATGGAATTAGTTGTAAATAGTTATCCACTACAGAAAAAGCATATCCAGTTTTAAAGGTTACATCCCACATGAATGGATACTGACCAAGTGGAACACCACTTCCATCGCCACCATTAAGACGACCTAAGTTTGGCTGAGTATATTGTGTTACAAAATCAAAATTCGCGTTTAACCAAACGCCAACATTGAATAAGCGCTCAAGTTCTAGATTTGTATATTGGGTATTAAACCATGAAGTATTTTGCACCCCATCAATCAAAGTCCCTTGGGAAAAGCCGTAACCTAAATTATATTGATTTTCAAATTGTTGAAATGGGGCATTATCAATAGCAATTGCAAAACTAGTTAAGCCAATCAATCCAAGCCACTGTAATTTATATAAATTACTCTTGTTATTTAACAACTTCATAAAACTCACTTATTAATAAGTTAACCCTACTGAAAGCATTCCACCAAATGTAGATTGAGGTTGGTAAATTGTAGTTAAATTACCGTTACGATTTCCACCATTGGGACCGATAACAGATGCTGTTGGCACTGATGCTAAATATTGGTAATTATTATAAAAACCATTTAGACCTAACTGAAGATTTTTTACAATATTAAACTTTGCACCAAGTAGCGAGGTAAAAATCATATTATTTTGTGGCTGCACACCATTTACTGGGCCTGATTTATCCCAATTATATAAACTATTTTGATCCGCATATACT
>CALFYC010000070.1 GCA_937952895.1 uncultured Neisseriaceae bacterium | reverse complement strand
TTTAAAACCCATTTTTTATTATCAACTATTGGATATAGTCCCAAATTACCACATGGTATAGCTTGATTAGACTTGAAGAAATTACTAATATCTAAATGACTTTTAATTAGGTAAGGGAAATCTGAATGCTGAATCTGAGACTGAATCGATGAAATATACAATTGTTTACTTGTTTGATTTGGTAAATAACTAGTTCTTATGCTTCTATTTATATATGATTTTGCAATAATTAAAGCATCATTTAGTGTATGTCCTAAACTAAGATTTGCAGTAATGGCACTACTTAGATGGCAACCAGTTCCATGAACATGCATAGATAAATTTTGTCGTTGTGAAAGAATCCAATAACCTTCTTTGCTATTAGAAAAATAATCACTGGCCACATCAGTTAATAAATGGCCACCTTTAATTAAAACATTTTTAATACCCATCGCTAATAGAATTTTAGCCGCATTAATTATATCTTCTTTATTTTTAATTTTTATTTTAGTCAATTGCTCAGCTTCATTAATATTTGGGGTTATTAATGTTAAATATGGGAATAATTTATTACAAATTCTATCAACTAAATGTTCACTTGTTAAAGTGTGATCAGAAGTAGATTTAAAAACCGGATCATAGATAATTGGCACATTAAATTTCTCTAAATATTCGATTAAGATATCTAATTGAGAAACACTTCCTAAAACACTTAATTTTATTGCATCAGGAATTAGATCATAAGCCAAACAATTAAGTTGGGCTTTAAATATTTGATCGGGTAGGGTATAGCTATCAATAATTTTAGAAGTATTTTGTGCGGTAATTTTAGTAATAATACTGGCACCATGAATTTTAAAATGATTAAATGTGGTTAAATCTGCTTGTATTCCAGCACCTGAGGAGCTATCACTGGCGGCAATTGTCCATGCTATTTTCATGGTTTAATACTACTAAATGGACGATTCATATAAGGAGTGCTGGTTACCGCAAAATCACGTTTTGGTATAATTCCTGCTTGATATGCGATATATCCAGCTTTAATGGCAAAACTAAATGCATCCGCCATCATTATTGGATTTATAGCCTGACTTACTGCACTATTTAATAAAACCCCATCAAATCCAAGTTCCATTACTTCTGTTGCATGTGAGGGCTTACCAATTCCGGCATCAATAATTAAATTAATCTCACTAAATTTATCCCGTAATAATCGTAAATTAAACTGATTTAAAATTCCCTGTCCACTACCTATTGGAGATGCCATTGGCATTAAAATACTACACCCTAAATTAACTAACTCTTGGCAAATTGCAATATCATCAATACAATAGGGAAATATAGTAAAGCCATCATTAATTAATAATTCTGTTGCTTTAATTAATTCTAAAGAATTAGGTTGTAGGGTGTAGTCATCATGAATTACTTCAAGTTTAATCCAATTAGTTTTAAATACTTCACGTGCTAATTTTGCTGTATTAACTGCTTCTTTAGCAGAGTAACATCCTGCAGTATTAGGTAATATCTGGCATGGGAGATTAGATAAAACTTTAAAAAATTGATTATCTTGGCTATCGAATTTGGCTCGAGTAAGAGATACCGTAATTATTTGGCTTTTACCTTGAATAATAGCTTTTTCTAAAATTTCAAGGGATGGATAACCAGCTGTTCCCAATAGAAAACGACTTTCAAATTCCATATTTGCTAATTTCCACATTTTAACCACCTTGATATGCTGTTACAATTTCAACTTGATCATTATCATTTAACCATATATCTAAATATTTACTTTTAGGGATGATAGTTTGATTTATTGCAATTGCAATATTATTATAATCACATTTAAGTATTTGCACTAAATCATGTAGTGTTTGACGTTCACTCAAATTATAGTAATTTCCATTTAAGATAATCTGCATTATTCACTCCAAATTTCAGGGTATTGTTTAATTCCTGTATTTAAATAATTAATAATTGTTTCAGCTAAAGTAGGAGCTATTAAAAAGCCATGGCGATATAAACCATTAATTGAAATAAAATTATCATAAGCTTTTATTTGAGGTAAATTATTATTTAATGTAGGGCGACAATTAGTATTCATTTCTAAGATGCGTGCTTCATTAAAACCCGGATGGACTACACATGCTAAATTTAATAATTCAAGAGCACTTTTAATTGAAATTGGGGAAAAATCTTCAGCTTCAATTTCAGTAGCACCAATTATATAGTCATGTTTGGAATATGGGGTTATATAAATATTTTGGCGCGGATAGAATAAACGTATGGGATGTTTTAAGGCTACTTCAGATGCGTAAACTCGAATTATTTCACCACGTACTCCACGCAAATTGGGTTGTAAATCTCGGCTACCTAAGCCTCGGCAATCAATGACAAAATCAAAACCTTTTAATTGATCATTCACTAATATATTTTGTGTGGAGCTAGAATAAGATACTTTGATATTATGCTGCCATTTGATTTTATTATATAAGTAATCACCAAGTCCTTTTAATACTTGACGTGCATTTATGCATGCTTCATCAGGTATGAAATAAGCATAATTAAATTTAAGTTGTTGCTCTATTTTTATTAGCTCAAATTGATCTAATTTATAATAATAATCGGTTTTATCTACATTGGCACTAATTTTTTTAATATAGTGATCCATATCATTACTAAAACCATGGGTAGCTAATAAAATAGTTCCGTAATCATTATAAAGATGTTTTAAATCAAGTAGCGATAAATATTGTTGCCATAGGGTAAGGCTTTTTTTACCTAGGTTATATATGTTTATCCCACCCATAACACTTTCAAAATATGGAGAAAGCATTCCTGCTGCTACATATGCTGAGCTTATTTTCCCATTAATATCATCTTGATCAAATAAGGTTAAATTGTTATATCCTTCTTGATATAGCCTAAAACTTAAAGTTCTTCCCATCAAGCCAGCACCTAAAATTGCAATTTTCATAGTTTAAAATCTTTAATTTCTTGATGAATCTTCATTGAACAAAATTTAGGTCCACACATTGAACAAAAGTGTGCACTTTTAGATGCTGTTTTCGGTAATGTTTCGTCATGAAATTCAGATGCAGTAGTAGGATCAATAGATAAATTAAATTGATCTTGCCATCTAAATTCAAATCTGGCTTTTGACATTACTAAATTACGATAAATTGCGGCAGGATGACCTTTCGCAAGATCTGCACTATGTGCCGCAATTTTATATGCAATTAATCCATCTTTAACATCTTTTTTATTAGGTAATCCCAAATGTTCTTTAGGAGTTACGTAACAAAGCATTGCACAACCTTGATGAGCTATATTAGCAGCTCCGATACAACTAGCAATATGGTCATATCCAGCTGCAAAATCAATAACTAATGGTCCTAAAGTATAAAATGGGGCTTCATTACACCAATCTAATTGTTTTTCCATATTCTCTGGGATTTTATTAAGTGGCACATGACCAGGTCCTTCATTCATGGTTTGCACATCAAATTGATAGGCAATTTTATTTAATTCACCTTGAATTCTTAATTCAGCAAATTGTGCCTCATCATTTGCATCATGTATACAACCAGGACGTAGTGCATCTCCAAGCGAAAAACTTACATCATATTGACGCATAATTTCACAAATTTCTTTAAAATTAGTATAAAGAAAGTTCTGCTTTTTATGTGCCATAGACCACTTGGCCATTATTGCACCACCACGAGATACAATACCTGTTATACGATTTTGAGTAAGTGGAATATGTTCTTTTAAAATTCCGGCATGAATAGTAAAATAATCAACCCCTTGCTCTGCTTGTTCGATTAACACATCACGCATTACTTGCCAGCTTAAATCTTCAGCAATTCCACCAATTTTCTCTAATGCTTGATAAATTGGTACCGTGCCAATTGGAACTGGAGAATTACGAATAATCATTTCACGAGTTTTACTTATATCTTTACCGGTTGAAAGATCCATAACCGTATCAGCCCCCCAAGTAACTGCCCAAATTAATTTTTCCACTTCCTCATTAAGTGAAGAGCTAACGGCAGAGTTCCCAATATTGGCATTTACTTTAACTAAGAAATTACGACCAATAATCATTGGTTCTAGTTCGTGGTGATTAATATTTGCCGGAATAATAGCTCTTCCTTTTAAAATTTCATCTCTAACCATTTCCGGAGTAATTGGGTAATTAAATTGGTTACTTTGAGGAATTCGGTGATCAAGAGCCATATTTTCACGAATAGCTACATACTCCATTTCAGGCGTAATAACTCCTTGTTTGGCATAAGCTAATTGAGTTAAAGGCCTAGTTGATAAATAATATTTTTGTCGATTCTTTGCTAAGCCTTTATTAATATCAAAAGTAGTTTCAGATGTTGTATAAATTCCCGATGTATCATAAAGTGGTATAGATTCACCGTTGGTCAGATTTACTTGGCGCATTGCAACTTGCATATCAGGATAGATTGATGATTGTTGATATATTTTATTACTACCGGGATAGTATTTGGCCAAATTTAAGTTAAATTCATTTGATGAGCAAGATTTCATGTGGTTCTTCCTTAAAAATAAAGGAAGAGATAAGAATATATTTGATATTTAATGAAAATGAAGATAAATATAAAATAGTGGTCATTACCAACTCATCCCTTCGCAAGTGTTAACTAAACAGGTTCAACGGGTATAATCTCAGCTAAATTTTTAAATAGCACCCCGCGAGTTTTATAGGCCAAAATAGTAGCATTAATAATTAATATTTGTCAAGGATAAGATGTTATAATTCTAGACAATCTAACTTTAACATAAAGAAACTGAGTTGTTGTTTGAGATGGAAGTTTATTATTCCTTAATTATTTTTTGTTTTGTTGGTAGCATTACTCCTGGTCCAAATAATATTATGATTATGAATTCTGCAATAAATTATGGTATTTATAGATCATTACCTCATTATTTAGGGATCTGCTTTGGATTTGCTTTCATGCTATTGGCATTTGGTTTTGGATTGGGTGTGATTTTTATTAATTATGTTATCTTACATAAAATAGTTAAAATAATTGGATCTATTTATCTATTATATTTAGCTTTTAAGATAATGACTTTGGATCCAAAAATAGAGGCAAAAACAGTAAATATTAGAAAGCCAATTACTTTTATCCAGTCAGTTCTTTTTCAGTGGACTAATCCAAAAGCATTCATTCTTGCCATTAATGTCTTTGCGATTTTTAATTTTAAAAATATGCTAGTTTCAACTCAAGTATTATTAATAACAGTAGTTAATTTTATCATTCTGATTTTTTCTACAGGATGTTGGCTATTAGGTGGTGCATTAATTAAAAAAATTTTACAAAATTATAATCACGTAAAAGTATTCAATATTTCTATGGGGTTATTACTTATCTTATCAATTGGTTTAATTTATCTAGAATAGAAAGAATAGAAAATCTAAGTAAAGTGGATAATATATTATTATCCACTTTACTAATTCCATCCTTTATTTTTATTCATTAAAGCATATATTCTTACTAATACCAAAAAGATACAAGCAATTATCATATTAACTGAAGTAAAACTTAATAGGGAATAATTAGAATTATTACTTATATAATCAGCAATTTCAATTCCAATAGCAAATATAATTGTTTGAATAAATACCATTAATGAAGTTAACATCCCAGTTGGCATATTGGGAGTTGTCATAACTAAACGAAAGGTCAAGTTATTAAATATTCCTAACCCAAAACTATATATCGCAATTCCTAAAATAATGATATACATATTATTATGAAAAACAAAACCTAAACTTAAACCAATAAATGATACAAAACTCATTGTTTTTAATAAGCGATAAAAACTTACTTTTCCAGCTATAAAATGCATGGCAATAGCACTTAAAAATAACCCACTCATTGCAAATAGTTGATAGATAGAATAAGTTAAAACACTCTGATGAAGGGTTTTCATCACAACGGTTGGAGTTAAAGCGATCCAGCATAATATTGGTAATGCAGAAATACTGGAACTTATAGCACCAATAATAAATCTAGGTGTTTTAACTATTTTCCAATAAGTTATTAAAATTAACTTTAATTCTAAATTTTCAATTTTTTTGCTATCTTTAGGAAGAGATTTATATAGTCCGATAAAAGCAATAAAAGCTACAAAACCTGTAAATATAAAAATATAACGCCAACTAAATAAACTAACAATAAATGCACCAATTAATGGCCCAAGAAGTGGAGCCAATAAACTTATATTACCCATCAATGCAATAATTTTTACACCTTCTTTATCATTAAATCTTTCATGGATTAATGAATAAGCAATAGCAATATATGCTAAGCCACTCCCTTGAAATAATCTCCCAAGAATAAATTGAAAAATATTATGGGATAAAGCTATGTAAACAGTAAATATAAGGAATAAAGTCACTCCAATTAGAATTACAATTCGTTTGCCAAAACGATCAGAAAAAGGCCCTAAAAATAATTGTAAGCATGTATTGCCTAAAAGATAAACCGTTAAGGATAAACTAATATAACTAACCGGAACATGAAATTCATTTACTACATTTAACATCCCAGGCATAATTAAATCATTCGATGCGTATGTGCTAAATTCATATAAAACTATAAAAAATACAAATATATTCTGCATGGTTTTTGTCCAAAATAAACTAATTTTAAATTAAGAGATAGGTAAAATCATTATTATGATTATTCCACCTATCTAGAGAAGAAATAGCTCAAGCTATTTAAGGAATATGTAGCTAATGGACAATAGGAGTTAAATGATAGTAAATTAAAGTATTCATAATGAGCAATTATACTATAAAATCTGATTTATAATCAATACTTAGCATAGATTTTTACGATTATAATACCGGCTATAATTAAAGAAACCCCAGTGGAACCAAGTAGATTTAAATGAATTTTTCTTGATAATAGAAATGTTCAAATACTGAAAATCCGTAATTAGGTAAATTACATGAAGCTTTATTTGAAGGCTTGATAAACCAGAACCAGGGGACAGATTGATAAGTAAAAAATTGGATAATATGATCACAATAGTATTATAAAAATAAATTTCATATAATGGTTTTTAATATAGGTATAAGGGACTATTATAAGGTATGTATTTTAGTCAACATGACGCTTTGGCAATCTATTTAGTTTGCTTGGATATGGCAATTTTTCTATATTAATGCCCCAGATAAAATGAAGTTGAATTTATTGAAGCCAAACCTAACTAAACAATATAATTTCATATTTGTGCTATCTTAAATTAATATTATTCAAAACATTATTTGATATAAAATATTGACTTAGTGATTACTTATTACTTATATGGTTTTCCAATCTATAAGCCGCATTTATGCTAATAATGCTTTATACGCAAATCATGTGGGGCAGTAATGGTGGAAGTGGCTATAGATACACTTACTAATATTCAATATTTACAATTTAGTAATAAAAAGATAAATCGGACTAATTAGATTTTGTAGTACCTAAAAATTTTCCTTGTATTATTTTTTTTATATTGCTAAACTCCTTATGTAGATCAATTTTATTAAAAGGAGAGCTAACATGAAAAATTGTAATACTCCCAGTACAATTGTATGCACTTCCGATATAATTGGCAAACCTGTAATTGGGTTAGAAAAAGAATTTTTCGGCATCATTACGGAAATTGTTTGGGGCAAAATTCAAGGCGATGTTCGCTACGTAGTTATTACAAAATCTAAAGAAATTAATCAATTACAAGGAATTCCATGGAATTTATTAAATTATCATATTAAAAATAATGCATTTGAATTAAAATTAAGTATTGAGGCATTAGATAAAATGCCAAAATTTGATTGCAATCATTACCCAAAATATACACCGCAAGGATATTCTGAAGCAGAAAATACAAATGGTTTAAATTTATCCAAGAAGCAAAAAATCAATAAAGATTCTCCATCAATTGTAGAACAAGAACGATTCATTGCAGAAGGTGGCGATAGCCAACCACTTGGAATAAAATGTAAAAAATAATTATTTTATTCATAACAATATTAATATTATGAGGGGTTTATTATGATGCAACATTCTAGTGAGTTTACAAATTTAGTTGAAGAAATTCGCCCATTAATTAAAGAAACGAATGTGGAAGAAGTTAAAAAAAGGCTAGATAAAAAAGAACAGTTTGTTCTGATTGATGTTCGTGAGGACCATGAATGGCAAATTGGCCATATTCCTACTGCGATTCATATGTCACGAGGCATTATTGAAAGAGATATTGAAAAAACTATTCCTAATAAAGATGAATCATTAGTTTTATATTGCGGAGGTGGATTTAGATCTGCTTTATCAGCCTATAATTTACAAAAAATGGGATATACGAATGTATTATCAATGGATGGAGGAATAAAAGACTGGATTACTTCAGGCTTTGGTTTAGATGAATAATAGATTATATTATTTTTACAAATATATTTATTTCTATTGTACAATAACCCCAATCAAAAAATTGCAGGGGTTTTGTTATGAAATTAAATTTTGATCAAATAAGAATCGTATTATTTGTTGTTCCTATTTTTGCTAGTTTCTTTTACCTTGAATTATTTATTGCAAAAAAGCGTAACCTAAATTTATATTTCATTAAAGATACTTTAGCTAATTTTTCAATTTTATTTATTCGATCCACCTTAAATGCAATAATGACAGGTGGTGCTATTTTAGCAATCTTAATGGCAGTTGCAAAATATAATTTACATTTAGTTGATAAATTAAGCCCTTTTTGGTACTGGTTTTGGTTATTAATTGGTCAAGATTTTCTTTACTATTGGTTTCACAGATATTCCCATGAATGTCGTTGGGGATGGGCATCACACGTTGTTCATCATTCATCCAATTATATAAATTATGTTACTGCAGTTAGAGAAAGTGTGACGTATTTATTTTCCGGGATATGGATTTTTTGGCTTCCTTTAATCATTATTGGATTTAATCCATATCATGTAGTAATCGCAACTGTAATTAGTTTGATGTATCAATTCTTTTTACATACCAGGTTAATTGATAAGCTTGGATTTTATGAATACATTTTTAATACCCCTTCACATCATAGAGTTCATCATGCAAGAAACCCACAATATATCAATAAAAATTATGCCGGAACTCTAATTATTTGGGATAGAATGTTTGGAACTTTTGCACTAGAAGAAGAATCCCCTGATTATGGATTAGTCCATCAAATTTATAACTATAATCCCTTTTATATTCTTTTTCATGGATGGTATGAAATGTTTCAAACAGTTATAAAAAGAAGAAATTTAAAGTATTTTTTTGTCTTTCCTAAATAAGCAAATAATTTAGCTTATTCAAGCTACATTTTCTTTTATTTAAATTAATGGTATTTCTAAAAGATTAACTTTATTATTATACCATGTTTTGTTATTTAAAAGGTAACTATTCATTTTAAATTCTTTATGTTTATTGCTTAAATATGAATTAGCTTATGCTATAATATTATTACTAGAATAACCTATTAATTTTAGTTCCTAAAAGTATAATAATAAGGATAATTAAAATGAAAAACAGTTTTTTAAAATGGCTTATGCTATTAAGCTTAAGCGCTATGATAGGTGCGTGTAATTCGGGTGGTTCATCAAGTGGCACACCAAATAATATTAATCAGGCTTCAGATGAACAAATCAAAGAGTATGCTATTGATGCAAACCAAAGTTTACAATATGCAACTCCATACGTAGAAATTAGTAATTCAACTAATGAAAATCTAAATCAAAGTAAAATCTCATCACTAAATACAACAAATACTTGTCTAACTGCTTCAGGTTTAACTTTTGATAGTTCGAGTAGTGTTTGGCATATAAGTGGTAAATATATCATAAATAATATATGTACTACTGCACAGCAAATCCAAGGAACCATAGTTGTATTAACTGGGGGAATGTCATCTGATCTATGGACTGGTGGTGAATTCAGTATTTATTCATATCAACCATGGTTAGGCAATGTTCCGTCAAATACGATCAAGACTAACGGTAATAAATTATTTTTGACTATGAATAATTCATATTTACTAGCTGGTGGACAAAAAATTACAGCTAATTTTGGTTATTCGGCTAATAATAAACCATTAACGAAATCTGGCGCAACTGTTGCTATTGGTGATAGTGTTGCTCCGCCACCACCGGCGAAAGCTACATTAAATATTGTGGTTAGTAGTTCAAGCTTATCTAATACTTGTAATACAACAAAACCATGTAATATTCAAGTTAACTTAGTTAATGCAACAACTAATGCTTTATATAAAACGATAACAACAATCACAACTAGCGTAGATAGTAATACTTACACCTTTAGTGATTTAATTCCTGGGGATTATAAATTAGTAGCAAATTCGTTACCTACTAATGCACAGATTAATTATATTCCACTTAGTGGTAATTTAACTTTAACTGCAGGTCAAGTAACGCAAGCATCAGCTAATTTTAGCGTAACTAACCCAAGTAATGCTTGTTTGAGTGCTAGCACCAGTAATCTTAGTCGTTCAGCATGGTGGGTAAGTGGTTCAATTAATTTAGTAAATACTTGCAATGTGACACAATTATTATCTGGAACAACCATTGCAATATCAAGTAGTGACTCAACAGATATGATTGGATCGTTTCAAGTAAATTCGACTCAACCATATTTTGCAGATTTTGCAACTATAACAGGAACGAGTAATTCATCATTATTAACAGTTAAGGCTAATTCAAGTCTGACTGCAAATAGCACGATGGTAATCAATTTTGGGTATAGCCCACAAGGGGGTAATTTAAAAGGCACCCTAATTGCAAGCGTTAATGGAGCGACACCTCTTGCCAATGCAAGTTTAACTGTTATTGTGGATAGCACAGGATTAAATACTTATTGTACTAGTTCTCAACCATGTAATATTCCAGTGAATTTAAGTGGAGGACTTACTCAAAATATAACAACAATTGGTTCTGTAACAGGTAAAAATATATATAAATTTAGTAATTTAAATCCTGGTTTATATACTGTATCAACAAGTAATTTACCAGCTAGCTTATTGGCCGTTTATACCCCAAGTGCATCAATTCAAATTGCAAGTAATGAAAGTGCTTCAATAACTCTTGCACTTAATGTAAAACCTGTAACTACTGGGATATTAAATTTTAGTTTAATGAATCCAGCTTCTAATTTATTTAAAATGGAAAGTTTACCTGTGACAATTCAATCAGTTGATGGATCAACAAGTGTGGCAGTTAATGCCAAATTTGCACAACAAGTAAATACCAGTTTAAATGCTAATAATTATAATATTTCAACTATAGGTTTAGCTTCTGCTAGTCAGGGTATTTATTATAGCTATCCAATTTTAGCAAAAACTATTATTGCTAATCAAACTGTGAATTTAGGTAATATAGTAGCTCAATCCGAATCCAATATAATTACAGAACCTATTGTAATTACTGGATTAAAAACTGGGGACAATGTTGTATTAGTATTTACTGATAATAAACATATGTATAATTCAGAAGTAATAACTGGAATACATGAATCAACCCCAGTTACTACACCATTAAAATTCATTAATGGTAGTATAATAACTATAAATGTAATTACCAATAGTAATTATCAAATGGTAGCACCAGCTACAATTACCATTCAAGCTGGACAAACATATACAATACCGTTAGTAGAAGTAAAATCACCAAATCAACAAATTGTTGGTTATTATGAAACTTGGATGGGAACTGCCACTTGGGAATCTGCGACATATTCATTGGCTAAAATTCCACCATATGTAAATATAATTCCAATTGCCTTTGCTAAACCAGATTCACAATATGTAGGTGGGTCATATAAATTTTCTGATGCAGGATTAGGTATATCTGCAACACCTAGTGTAGCGGTAGGTGCAATTAAAATTGCGCAGGCAAAAGGTCAAAAACTCTTGTTATCTGTAGGTGGTGCGACATATCCGAATTTTGGCGCATTTAACTTACAGGCAACCCTTGATTTAGTGGCTGATTTAGGGCTTGATGGGGTTGATTTTGACTATGAGGGAGATCCTAATTATTGTACTAACCTAAATAGTGTAAGTTTGACTTGTAGTACTGATACACAAATTATTAACATAATTACTCAATTGAGAAATGGTCTTGATCAATTACAAGTAAGATTTAATAAAAAAATGTATCTAACTGCAGCTGTTTGGTCAATTGGTGCCTATGGAACTACAAGTTTTCCAAGCACTGGTGCACCAGCAGGGAATGGCGTAACTAGATATGGACCTTATGGAAGTAGGGCAGGAATGTGGGTAAATCCTTTAAAACAAATTGGTAATAAATTTGATGCGATATTCTTGATGTCATATGATGCAGGTAACGTATCTTCAACCGGATATGCACCACTTGATGCTCTAAAATCATATAAAGCCATATATAATGGACCAATCTATTTAGGTGTTGAAGTTCCACCTGAAGCATGGGGCGGTAATCTTACTACTCCAGCTCAGGCGGTAAATAATGCTCAAGCAGCAATGGCATTAGGCGCTTCAGGTACAATGATTTGGGCTTTACAAGTTCAAGGTAATGATGGAACCAAGAATGTAAACTCAAATAGTTATTTACAACCAATTTGTGCGCTTTACAATCCATTGACACAGTCTAGTTACTGTAGTGGAGTGATTCCATTGAATTAATAACATATATTACCAAAAAGTAATATTTTTAAGCCAGGTTCGCCTGGCTTTTCTATTAGAATGTGAATAATCTTTTTATAAGTTTCCTAAATCTTGTTTCAGTAGTTTTATTATCTAAAGATAGATTTGAACAATCTAAGAAATAACTTATCTGCCATTTTTGAGTTTTTTCTGCTTGTTTATTATCTGGTTTATCCCAGATCGGATAGACTCTAAAACCTCTTCTTCCACCATTACCATTTAAATCAGACACAATACCGTTTGTATGCAGAATATTAATTGGGAATATAAAATATCCCATGAAGGCATCTTTTTGCACAGAGATTATATAATAATCAAGAGCATCATTTAAAGAATATGGAATAGTAATTTTATTGTCAGATCTCTTCCATACAGTAACAAATTGCCCAATTTTAGTAGGGGTAATTTTTGCGTTTCGATATAAAAATTTTATACCATTTAGATTAAATAAACAGGCTCCATATTCATTACTTTCTTTATTAATAATTAGATTAGTTATTTTGTATTTAAAATAGTCATAAAGTAATTTTTCTAAAAATTTATAGTTATTGTTACTTATATCTTCTTGTGGTTCAAACATAAGGTTAAATCCTATCAGTTTCAAATAATGCTGTTATTTACGTGCAGATATCTATATTTAATATTAAATCTTCGCACATATTCTTTATATTATCTTGTTTACTACTTTTAATTAGGCACATAACTTCCTGAATTGCACAAGATATAAGTGTTATTAGTAAGAGTTGTACAGTTTGTTAAATTCTGATTTTGCTGATTTTTAAGGTACATATTAAAAAAGGCAACTAAATAAGTATTAATATTATTTGCAATCTCATAACCATCGCCAGTGCCTACATTAACTAGATCTTCAATGGATACTCCATATTGTGCTGCAAGCACTGGTATTAATTGGGTATATTGTAATGTGCCCATATCAATAAAATTAAAATGTGCACTATAGGTTATATTGGCTTTATTTGGGGTTAAACCCAAAAAATAGTTATTAATCGCTAAATTACCTGAAACTACGGATTGAATTTGAGCACTATCCACTATCATAAATGGAATCGCAAAAGAATCAATTGGGGCTAATCCCATTGATTCTTGTATAAATGGGTCAAATGCCACTGCTGCTTGGAATAGGCTATGGTTTGTGTGAGCCATTTTAACCACGGTTTGCGCACCAAGGGAATGCCCTAAAGCACCAACATGATCAAAATCCATAATTGAAGCTAATTCATCACTATTCGCCATGTTTTTGAAATAATTCAGTGTGTAGTTAATATCTCCAGATTCAAAAGATATACTTAAATTTAAAATAGGAAACATTTGCCTTGCTTGTGATTCAGTACAAATTGGTGTTTCATATCCAGGTATAAGAACTGTTACACAATGTGGTAGATCCATAAAAAGTATTTTGGGTGGAACAATATTGCCAGGTATCTGAAATGTAGCAATAAAAGCACTATTAACCACAACAACTATATAACCATTACTTACTAGTTGGAGAACCGTGTTTTGATAATCAAGCGCACTAATCCCAAACGCAGGAGAGAGCATAATTACTGGAAATTTAGCCATTGTAATTAATGGGGCATTAAAACTAGCCTGTGCAGATATTTGTGAAAATTTATTCGTTAATATATCCACAGATTCAGGAATATTGCCAGCAAATGCTTGATTAACCGTTTGTTGAATACTATCTATATAATATGGGTCATATGGGATTTCTGATTCATATTTATTTAGTATGGGATAATAGACACGTGCAGCTAATTGATGACAATGGTTAGTATTCCCTGGGCTAAAATACTGAGCGGTTGATTCAGAATAAAGTGGATCTGGACATAAATTAGTATTTATAAAATCATAATCTTTAAAACCAACTCCATATGTTCCAGTTGGTGTAATTAAGTAGTTATTACTTGAGTTACTACTAGGACTATTTCTGTTTGATCCACTATTGCATCCTGTTAGACAAAGTACAATAAGAACTAAAATTGATATAAAAAATTTAAAACTCATTAATTTTACCTCTTAATTTTTCTTAATGTGGTTTTATTAAATTACAATTTGTTCATAATACAAAATTAATAACAAATGCGGAAAGTAGTTGGCTAATTAATAATGTAACAATAAAGCTTCTCCACAATTTATTTCCAGTAAGACCTGAAGATTCTTTATAGGCATTAAAAAATAGAATAATCTGCCAGATTAATCCACTAAAGACAATTAACATCACAAATATTTTATCAATGGTATAAATTGATTGATCTGATGAATCTAATATCGTGCTATTTATTTGATAAATAATATAGAAAATCACAGTTACAGTAAAATAAGAAAATCGAGATAACATTATTGTGCCAATAAAATCTATAAAGCGTAATCCATTCTGGCGTAATATTTTGGCACTAATAAAAAGTGCAATACTTAATGTCAAACATGATATTAAATTTTGGCTAACTATAATTAGGTAAGTAATGGGTGTTACTTTTATCATCCCATTTGCAGGTCTAGTATAAATGTAACTAAGCAACCCAGGGAAATGTATTGATATATTATTTGCCAAATAGCTCATAATTAATATTATGCTAATACCCATAATAAGTGCGTAAATTCCAGCTATCTTTTGAAATGGATTTATTAAAAAATTAAATACTTTTTGAATACGTGAATTTTTATCTAATGCCTCTAATAATAGTTTGTAGTCCGTCTCTGTAATCTTATTTTGGTGTAATAAATCTAATAAACGCTCTTTTTCTTTATTCATAAAACCTCCGATTTATAGAGCATTTAACATTTGTGCGGCTTCTTGAGCATTAATCCTGCCATTTTCAAGAAGTTCTAATACCTGTTGTTTAGTTCCTGGTTTATCTACCGCTAATGGTTTAAATATCTCTAATTTCTCTATGGTATCAATTAGTTGATTCAATTTATTTCTAAGTGTTGGGTAAGAAATATTATGTTGTTTAGCCATACTTTTAAGACTACCGGAATATTTAACAAAATCAATAATAAAGCGTAATTCATTGTCACTTAATTTAAGTAATCTTGGAATTGTAAAATCGCCTTCAAATTTCGTATTACAACTGGTGCATTCAATTTTTGTAACACTTAATTCTGTACTATGGCATGAAGGACATTGTGTGATTATTTTATTCATAATAAGGATATCCTATTTGTAAATATTAGCAATATTATAACATGTTATTAAATAAA
>CALFYC010000069.1 GCA_937952895.1 uncultured Neisseriaceae bacterium | reverse complement strand
CGTGAGCTGGGTTTAAAACGTCGTGAGACAGTTTGGTCCCTATCTGCCGTGGGCGCTGGAAGTTTGAGAGGGCCTGCTCCTAGTACGAGAGGACCGGAGTGGACATACCTCTGGTGCACCGGTTGTCACGCCAGTGGCATAGCCGGGTAGCTAAGTATGGAAGAGATAACCGCTGAAAGCATCTAAGTGGGAAACTCGCCTCAAGATAAGACTTCCCTGGAGGTATAACCTCCTTGAAGGGTCGTTGAAGACTACAACGTTGATAGGTCGGGTGTGGAAGCGCAGTAATGTGTTAAGCTAACCGATACTAATTGCCCGTAAGGCTTGACTCTATTATTGAGTAGATTTTAGATAAGTAATATATCTGTAGATTGATGAAATAATAAGTTTAAGTTTAAAAAGCGCAAGAACAAATCACACAGAAAAGTAATAACGAAAAATCAAAATATCATATCTAATATTGTTAAGCCATTTATGGGTAGTGATAACAAAAAATAAGTTGATATCACAAAATACCTCAAAGAATATGCTTGGTGACAATAGAGAAGTGGTCCCACTCCTTCCCATCTCGAACAGGACAGTGAAACGCTTCATCGCCGATGATAGTGTGATTTCGATCATGCGAAAGTAGGACATTACCAGGCTTTTTTTATCCCACTTCATAGCAAGTCCATGTAGATTATACTGGACTTGATATGAGGTTCAGTTACAATTCATATTAGTTACATTATATTTATAGTCAGATTTATTTGGCCAAGTTTAGATATTGTAACATACATCATATACGAATAATTTGTGTTCAGTCAGCACAGTATCCAGGTTTGCACCTACCTCCCCATGATTCAAGAAGTATAATCATATCGCCACCATGAGGTCGGTTCGTTTTAACACTGTCTAGTGGTGAACTATCTAAATCAAAAGGACTAGGCCAATATTGATTATATCCTAATGAATGTGATTCGCCTGTATAATCTGTTATTAGAACATAACCCTGTATTTGAGACACTGATGTTGTATATACAAGAGTAATATTTTGCTGTGGGTAAATTATGCATGGTCCATTTTGGGGGTGATCATGAACAATTTTGCTATTTACACATTGGCTTTCATCAATGTTTTTAAAATAGACATTTCCTTCCGATGTTACGAATTGAACTTCCCAAGGCATTGTTGAATAATTAGCTATAGTTCTAGTTAGATGGTCGGCAAAACTATAATACGGAATACTAAGACTAACAGATAAAATTGCAGCTCGAGTAATAAATTTAAACTGGTTCATAATTTACCTTTTTATTTAGTTATTATAGATCCGAATTATAATATATACTGCCTACTATTGTCAAAAGACCATTGGCTAAGCTTGAATGAGAACGATTTGATAATCTTTATACTGGACTTGATATGAGGTTCAGTTACAATTCATATTAGTTCCATTATATTTATAGTCAGATTTATTAAGCCAATTTCAAAGCTAGTAATGCCACATGTTCGATTTAGTGATATATCAGGAATGTATTTATTATACATGCGCGATGTTTCAATTATCATTTGCATCCCTAGCGATTCAACTAATTGTTTAGCTTGTAGATTTAATTCAGGAGTATCTAGATAAATTAATTCATTTAATTTTATCATGGAACACAATCCATATAATATACTCTCAGCAATTTTTATAGAATTTGCAAATAATGGGCCAATTTTATAACCTTCATAGCATCGCCTAATTACACCATAGCCCAATATTTGATTATTATCTTGATATAATAAAGATTCAGCTTTATCTGAATTGACCCAAGAGGGTAAGAAATTTTTTCTTGATGCTGGAAAAAATGATTTATCATAATTAAGTATCTGATCAACTGATACTCGATTAGCTAATATTAGATTATTTTGTCTATAATTAAATATTTGATTAATGAATTTATAACGAATATTTCTATGAGCTAATTTAAAACCAGATTTTATATAGTTTACTTGCTCAGAAGCAACCCCATCAAGTCCACAGTTAGCATTACCAGAACATTTTAATGCATGCTGCCAAATTTGATAACCAAAACCTTGGTGTCTATAGCTGGGTTCAACTATATATAACCCAAGAAAAGAAAAATCATTTGAATATTTAACATTTGAAATAGCATTAATTGGTTTATTATCTAAAAGACCTATAAAAAATCCAGCTGGATCAACTAATGGAAATAATATTTCATCTTTAAGTCCTGGATTCCATCCCTCTAATCTAGCCCAATTAATCATTAATTTAATTTGATTAGCATTAGCTACTTGAATATGGTAACTCATGATTAAAGATCTTTTGATTCTATAAATTTAAATCTTTTTTTTACTAATTGATTGAGAAATGGTTTGCTCAAATTTATTTATATCTAGTTTATTTTGAATTCGTGCAATAATGACAGAAGCTACACTATTCCCAATTAAGTTAGTAATGCTTCTTAAATCACTCATGATTTTATCAATTCCTATTAATACACCAATTGTTATAACTGGAATTTTATTAATTGCTGCTAAAGTTCCAGCCAGTACGATAAAACCAGATCCAGTAACTCCGGCAGCACCTTTACTCGAAATCATTAAAATGAAAATAATCGTTAAATATTCTTCAAATGATAGATGAATATTAAATGCTTGGCATAAAAAGGCAATAGCTAAAGAAAGATAAATGTTTGTGCCATCTAAATTAAAACTATATCCAGTAGGAATTACTAAATTAACCAATGATTTTTCTATTCCGCTATTTTCTAATTTTTGCATAAGTGGGCTAAGTGCGCTTTCACTTGAAGATGTCGCAAATACTAAAATAATCTCTTCTTTAATCAAATTTAAAAATTGGAGTATATTAAAACCTGCAAGCCTAGTAATAAAGCCTAAAACTATCAAAATAAAAAATAGACATGCGCCAACCATAGTCCCGACTAGACTTATCATGTGCCAAATGATAGTAGTTCCAAATTGTCCTAGCATAAATGCCATAGCGGCAAATGCTGCGATTGGTGAAAATAATATTATAAAAGATAAAGTCTTAAAGCAATAATTTTGTAATTTATGCACAAAATTAAGAATTCTATTTTTTATAACAATTGGTGTATAAAATAGAATAAAGCTTGTTATTATTGACATGAAAATTATTTGTAAAGTATTTCCGTGGATAAAGGCTGATAATGGATTATATGGGATTGCATTTAAGAAAACAGAGCTTATACTACTAATATTTTGGTATTTGGGTAAATGTTGGCTAATTGAAGATGTATCTAATGAGGAAATATTTAGATTTAAACCGCGACCAGGATGAAAAATATGGCCAAAGACTAAGCCCAATACCAAAGAAAGGGTAGAAATGATTTCGAAGTAAATTAATGCTTTAATTGCGATAATTCCAACCTGTTTTAAATTACGAATACCTACAATACCATTTAAAAGTGAAAGAAATATTATGGGGCCAACCAAGATTTTCACAAAATAAATAAAATAATCAATTAAAGGTTTAACGTGCTTGGCATATTGAGGTGTAATTATGCCAAATAGGATACCTAAAAACATACCAATTAGCACCCATATCCATAATTTAGTGAATAGTGAAGAATTTTTAAGATTTTTAGATTGCATCATTAAATTTTATAATTAAATTTGTTTTTGCATTTGGTCTTCTTCTCTATTGGGGCAAAAGAACTATTTAATGCATTCAAATTCATTTTATATATATCATCAAGATTAAGATTATATTCATTACATGCAATAAAATACTCATTACTTAAAGTTGTGTTAAACATTAAGGTATCATCAGTATTTAAAGCCAAATTATAACCCTCTTGATAGAGTTGAATAAATGGATGAGAAGCTAAATTTTTAACTACTCCAGTTATCAAATTACTAGATAAATTAATTTCTAAATGAATATTTTTAGTTTTTATATAATGAGCTAAATGTTGATGTTTTTCGGTTAATCCAGATAATAATGTGCTAGCATGTCCAATTCTCGATGCTCCAAAATTTATGGCTTCGCTAATTGATTCAATACCAACAGCTTCTCCAGCATGAATAGTCAGTGGAATTTGATTGGTGTGAATTAATTTTATTGCACTTTCATGACGGGTTAATGGAAAACCTCGTTCTAATCCAGCAACATCAAATCCTACAACTGAATTACCAAAATAATCAGAAGTTAATTTGGCTAATTGATAATTAATTTCTGGAATTAGACTTCGAATAGCACAGATGATTATCCCATATTCAATACCAAAATCAGCTTTTGCTCTTTCAAAGCCGCGAATAACACTATCCATAACTTGATGCAAGTTCAAACCATGTTTTGTATGTAGTGTTGGACAGAATCTAATTTCGGCATATATAATATTATCTTTAGCTGCATCTACTAATGCTTCATAAGCGATTTGTTCCAGAGCTTCAATGGTTTGCATAATTGAACATGTGAGGTCAAAGGCTTTTATACAATATTCTAAACTACCTTTGGATTGATCAACAAACCATTTTTTAAGCTGACTAATCATAGTTCGTGGTAGAGAAATAGAATATTTTTGAGCAAATTTAATCAATGTTTCAGGTCTTACTCCACCATCAAGATGTTCGTGAAGAAGAATTTTAGGTAATGATTGAATTTGTTCTAATTGAATTTTCATATTACTGAACCTTAAAATATCTTACCTGGGTTTAAAATCTGATGAGGGTCAATCATTTGTTTTATAGATTTTGCTAAATTATAACTTATTCGGTCATGATATTTGTAAAACCAAATTTTTTTTAATTGACCAACTCCATGCTCAGCTGAAAAACTACCTTTATATGCCATAACATCTTTATAAACAATTTGATTAATTTTTTCTTCGTAATCTGAAATATTACTACTATCTAAAAATACATTATAATGTAAATTACCATCCCCAAAATGACCAAAAATACCAATTTGGGCCTTAGGAAAATGTGTTAAAAGATTTTTTTGATTAACTTCAATAAAATTATCAATTGTACTAATCGGTAATGCAATATCATGTTTAATTGCAATACCATATTTTTTTTCTGCTATTGGTATATTTTCACGATATTGCCATATTGTATCGCGTTCCTTTTGATTACTTGCCCATATTGCATTATTTAAATCAATATCATGTTCAATTACTTTAATAACTTCTAGCGGATCAAATTTGGTATTTAAAGATTCAAGTTCAAATAAAATCAACCATTTAGCTGATAAATTAATACTATTTTCAAACTGAGTATTGTAAATTTTTTGAATGGTTTGATTAATGATTTCAAAAGCACAAACACTGAATGATTGAATTAAATTATTAAGAATTTTATATATTTGGGAAAAGTCATTAACACCTAATAAACAAGTAAAATGATCATGTGGAATTGGTGATAATTTCAAGACCGCTTTAGTAATAATCCCTAAAGTTCCTTCACTTCCAATAAATAATTGTTTTAAATCAAAATTTAAATTATTTTTTCGTAAACTGTTTAACTGGTTAACTAATGTTCCATCGGGTAATATAGCTTCAATACCTAAAACTAATTCACGCATAGTTCCATATTTAATTACATGAATTCCACCAGCATTAGTCGCAATATTGCCCCCTATTTGGCAAGACCCCTCGGATGCAATACTTAGTGGGAAATCTAGATTATGCTTTTTTGCAATATCTCGTACTTGTTTTAAGGTGCATCCTGCTTCAACTGTTAAACTATTATTATTAAGATCTAGATTAATGATTTTGTTTAAGTTTGTTAAATTTAAAATAATTTGATTAGGATTACCATTAATTGGAGTTGCTCCACCGCAAAGTGAAGTGTTTCCGCCTTGAGGGACAATTCCAATTGAATATTCTTGGCAAAGTTTAACTATTTGACTAATTTGATTAATAGTATTAGGTAATATAACGGCAATACATTGACCGTAATAGCGTTCGCGCCAATCTGTCAAATAAGGTCTCTGTCGATTAAGATCAAAAATTATAGAAGGCAAATCAACAATTTCTTTTAATTTGTCAATAAAATTGTTCATGAAAATACTTCTAGATTTATAATTGTTTAAATAGTAGTTCTATTATATTTAGCCCAGTGCTAGCTAAAATTTGCCTTGCACCAGTTGGGCTTGTAATATTAATTTCAGTTAATTTATCGCCAATTACATCAATTCCTACAAATGAAATACCTTGTTTAACGGCCCATTTCGCAATTATATTGGCAATTTCTAAATCTTTATTATTTAATTCATGGACCTCTCCTCGACCTCCAACAGCTAAATTCCCTCGAATCTGACTTGGTGCTGGAATTCGATATAAGCAATGTGGCACAACTTGACCATGAATAATAAATATTCGTTTATCGCCTTTTACAACCTCAGGAATAAATTTTTGTATCATGATGGTTTGTTTAAAGTTTTCGGTGATATTTTCAATAATAACCATATGATTTACATCAGTTAAAGAAATACGAAATACACTTCTTCCTGCCATTAAATCAAGAGGTTTAATAACACATACTTCATGTTCATTTAAAAAATCAAGTATTATATGTTTGTTTTTAGTCACTATTGTTGGTGTAATTAATTCTGGAAATTGCAGAATGGTTAATTTTTCATTAAAATTTCTAAGAGCAAAACTATTATTGATAACTTTTGCCCCATGTTTCTCGGCAATTGACAATAATTGTGTCAAATAATAATATTCCATATCAAAAGGCGGATCGTTGCGCACCAATACCGCAGAAAATTCATTCAATAAATGATTATTTGAATATTCAGTTTCACAAAACCAACTAGGATGATCTGCAATATTATCAGTTAACGTGACTGAAAAGTTTAACTCTTTAACATTGCACCATGCTTGATCATTTTTAGAGTATATATCATTGACTAAACAATAAAATACTTTATAGCCAAGATTTTTAGCAGTAAGAAACATTAAGCATGTTGTATCAGTTGCTTTGAAGTTATGAATTGGATCTGTGATAAAGAGTAATTTTTTCATATTAGTTTTATAATTTGATTAGTATTATCGAGATTATGGCATATTTAGCATGTTATAAGTATAAAATTTTCCTAAGCTAATTGCAGAAATTATTTTTCTATAGCCTCAATGAGTGTTTAAAATAGTCCTAATTCGATTAATTTTATCTAATAGATCACGTGTATTTTTTCTGCTATAAAAAATTTAATGTAGATGAGAAGTTTATTAAAAATATAAAAATTTAACTATTTAGTGCATGTTAAAATTAGCAATTATGCAGTCTAGTTTTATTTCTGAAAAACCACGTAAAGTAATTCATATTGATATGGATTGTTTTTATGCAGCCATTGAAGTGCGTGATAATCCAAATTTGAAAAATTTACCGGTTGCTGTTGGTGGAAGCGTAGATAAACGAGGTGTTTTATGTACTTGTAATTACGAAGCGCGAAAATATGGGGTAAGATCTGCAATGCCAACAGCTACAGCATTAAAATTATGCCCTGATTTAGTGTTACTGCCAGTAAATATGGCAAGATACAAAATAGTTTCAAGACGTATTCAAGAAATTTTCAATCAATATACCAATTTGGTTGAACCTTTGGCTTTAGATGAAGCTTTTTTAGATGTTAGTGCATGCTTACAATATAAAGGAAGTGCTACATTAATTGCTGAAGCTATTCGTAAGGATATTTGGCACAATGAACACTTAACTGCATCAGCTGGAATTTCGAGTAATAAATTTTTGGCGAAGATTGCTAGCGGTTGGAATAAACCAAATGGAATTTATGTCATCAAACCTGAGCAAATTAATGAATTCATTGTAAAACTACCCGTTAATAAATTATTTGGGGTTGGACAAGTCACAAATGCAAAACTTGAAAAATTAAATATCCATACTTGTGCAGATTTACAAAAATTTTCATTAAACGAGTTAGTTGATTATTTTGGTAAATTTGGTGCTCAGTTATATTACCAATCCCGTGGTATTGATAATCGTGAGGTAAATCCAAATCGGCAACGTAAATCATTAAGCGTTGAAACTACATTCGCTACTAATTTAGTCGATCTTGAAATTATTTATGATCAAATACGCCAATTATCTAGTCAACTAAGATCACGCCTTGAAGCGGCTAAAGTTGAGGCACCAATTAAGGCTCAGTTTATCAAAATTAAATTTTCTGATTTTAAGCAAATTTCAGCTGAAATTAATACAAATATAATCAATTTTGACAATTTTATTGGTTTGTTTGATCGTCGTTACAATAAGCAAATTAAGCCTATTCGCTTGCTTGGGGTTGGTGTTAATTTTGATTATACTCTACTGATAAATCATCAACAGCAGCAATTGTTTTAATTTAATCCATAGTGTTTAATGAATTAAATAATTAGCATATTTTTGAAAAATTTAATGTGCATAATAGGAAATTCATTATATAATCCGATTTGCTATGAGCCCTTATTATAGCTGATTTATGTAAGAAATTAAATTAATTTTTGGAAAGGTTTAAACTGTGAGAAAAATTCATTTACTAGTTATAACGACATTATTACTAACATCAAACATAACTTTTGCAAAAAATATTACTTCAACCATAAAATTGTACTTTGATAATCAAGCAAAATGCCCTATAGCATTTGATCCTCATATTGATAATAATTGTAAAATTACTGAATCTGCAATTTTAGGTGGTAGAGGTGCGTGGGTTATTTGTAGTATAGAAAGTAGTTTTATGCTTTACTATAATCCAAATAGTACATATGGGCATGACACGTCATTAGAGTTTCATCACAACTTAGACCCAGTCGGAGAAAGCTATGCTTATACTTATTGGATGAAGAATTATACATTTGCGGCACAGTTGAATTTCAAATTTATTCCTTATTCAAACCCATCAATAGAATCATTTATTCTTGCACCTAATCAAGTTGTTACTGATGATAAAATTGATTTTCCTGGAGCAGATAAGCTTGAGAGTGACACTTATGTAGTCAAGGTGTCTCCTATTATTGACGTTGAGTCGTGTAATATTCCACCTAGTTCGTTTAATTAATTTGATAGTTATCAGCGTAAATAAAACTATTTACGCTGATAACTATAAACTAGATTAATTTTACTAGATTTTATTTTAGCGTTAAATTAAACATTTTAAATGTTGAAATGTTTTATCCACAATAAATATAAGTAGAAATCATTTAAAAAAATAAATTTTTGATTTATATTTTATGTTATAATCTTGTCCTATGTTACACCACAGAACGTATTTTAGACATATTAAAGCTTCAGTAAAATTGCAATTTTATCTGGGATTTATTTGTTTGGCTGTGGTCGCAATAAGTAGGCACAATAGTGTTGATATTATAAGTGCTTTATTGGCAATAGTTATAGTATTGGTTCCTACATTGACATATATTAAAGTAGCTTTTGCAAATGGTATGGTTGGGCACCCTAAAGTGGTCTTGGCTAGGCATCAAATGGCGATGTTACTCAAATTTGCTGTAACTGCAGCACTTTTTGCACTGGTATATATTATCTATAAGCAGTGCAATTTTTTTGTTTTATTAATTACTTATTGTGTAAGCATATCTGGGCAATGGTTGGCTCTGATAAAAGGGTAATTGAAATTAGGTTTAATAAGTTGTTTTACGGGTGTAGTAAATGTTAACAACTACTGAATATATAGTTCACCATTTGACACATAACAATTATAGTGGTGTTTCTGATGGGGTTTGGTCACTGCATGCTGATACGTTCACTGTATCATTAATTTTGGGGTTTATTTTTCTATCGGTATTTGCTATTGTTGCAAAGCGTGCAAAAGTTGAAAATCCTGGAAAATTTCAACTATTTATTGAATTAATTCTTGAGATGGTGCAAACTCAGGTTACTGATATTTACCACGGTAAAAGCCGCATGATTGCTCCGTTATCATTGACAATCTTTTGCTGGGTATTCCTAATGAATTTGATGGATTTACTACCTGTTGATTTGATTTCATTTATCAATATAAGTCGTGGTAGTCCAGAATCACATTGGCGTATGGTTCCATCTGCTGATATTAATGCTACTTTTGCTATGTCAATATCAATATTTTTGTTAATTATCTTTTATAGCATTAAAGCCAAAGGCTTATTTGGTTGGATTAAAGAGTTATTTGTTGCTCCTTTTGGTGCAAAGCTTGCGCCGATTAATTTTGTATTTCAGATGATTGAGTTATTATCTAAACCAATCTCTTTAGCATTGCGGTTATTCGGTAATATGTATGCGGGAGAGTTGATTTTTATTCTGATTGCGTTATTGCCTTGGGGTGTGCAATGGATACTTGGAACACCGTGGGCAATTTTCCATATCTTAATTATAATTTTACAAGCTTTTGTATTTATGGTGTTAACTATAGTTTATTTAAGTTTGGCAATTGAAGAACATTGATTAGATGATTCAAATTGATCCAATTACTGATTAATTTGATGTAATAAATTGGTGTATGTAAATAATGTTGTTTTGTTTTTAGGAGCTCTTTAATGGAATCATTAATTTCGAATATTTCTGGTCTAACGGGTATTGCTGCTGCGATTATGATTGGTTTAGCGGCTTGTGGTACTGCGATTGGTTTTGGTTTGTTGGGTGGTAAATTTTTAGAATCAGCTGCACGTCAACCAGAATTGGTTTCAATGTTACAAACTAAATTATTCATTGTTGCAGGTTTACTTGATGCGATTTCAATGATTGGTGTTGGTATTGCATTATTGTTTATTTTCAATAACCCATTATTAAGTACAGCTTTGGGTATATTAAAAACTGTTGCACATTAAGAATTAGCTAGATCTTTAAAAGGGAATTAGTGTGAATATTAATGCAACATTACTGGGACAGGCAATTACTTTTGCTCTTTTAGTCTGGTTTACCATGAAATTTGTTTGGCCTCCGCTAACTAAAATGTTAGATGAGCGTGCGGCCAAAATCGCAGATGGCTTAGCTGCTGCTGAAAAAGGTAAGCAGGAACTTATGGATGCAGAAGCTAGAGTTGCGCAGGAGCTTAAGAGCGTTCAAAATCGCGCTGTGGAAATTATCAATAATGCAGAGAAACGTGCTAATCAATTAATTGATGAAGCCAAAGATCGTGCGGTGGTTGAAAGTAATAAAATTATTGCTGATGCAAAGGCTCGAATTGAGCAAGAGTTTGTTAAAGCAAAAGAACAGTTACGTTCACAAGTGGCTACTTTAGCGGTAAAAGGTGCAGAGCAAATTTTAAAAGCAGAAGTAGATATAAAGCGTCATGAACAAATGTTAAATACGCTTAAAGCGGAGTTTTAATTAGCTATGTCAAATAAAAGTAGTTTAGCCCATCCTTATGCTAGTGCAGCTTTTGAATTAGCCAAAGCTGGCAATAGTATAAACGAATGGTTAGAGAATCTTAAAATTCTTGCAACAGCCGCTCAAAATAAAAATTTTGTTGATTTAATTAGTAATCCTAAGATTGCACGCAGTGAAGTTTTAGAGACGTTGTTACAATTAATCAACAATAGCAATGAATCAATTAAAGCTTTTTTACAGTTATTGCAAGATAATAATCGTTTAATAATTTTAGCAGACATTGCATTTGGTTTTGAAAAATTGGTTGCAGATGAGCAAAATACAGCAAAGGCTACTATTTATTCGGCATTTGCTATGGATGAATCAGCTAAAGCTGAATTTGAAAGAATTTTAAGTAAAAAATTTAATAAAAATATTACGGCAACTGTTGAAGTTCAGCCGGAATTAATTGGTGGCATAAAGGTATTGATCAATGATGTCGTTATTGATGCCTCTGTTAAAGGTAGCTTAAATAAAATGGCTACACAAATTATCATATAGGAGTGATTCATGCACTTAAATCCTTCTGAAATTAGTAATATTATTCAGTCTAAAATAGAAGCATCTAAGCTAGGTAGTGATTACCGCACTAAAGGTGTGGTTTTATCTGTGGCGGATGGTATTGTACAAATTTACGGTTTATCTGATGTTATGCAAGGGGAGATGATTTTATTTCCAGGCAATGTTTATGGAATGGCAATGAATCTTGAGCGTGACTCTGTTGGTACTGTTATTCTTGGTGAATACGAACATATCCGTGAAGGTGATGAAGTATTTTGTACGGGTAAAATTCTTGAGGTTCCAGTTGGTCCGGAATTAATTGGTCGAGTTGTTGATGCACTAGGTCGCCCAGTTGATGGTAAAGGGCCTTTAAATACTAAACTTACATCAGCAATTGAGAAGGTTGCACCAGGGGTGATTGAACGCAAATCAGTATCACAACCACTACAAACAGGATTAAAAGCAATTGATGCAATGGTGCCAATTGGCCGTGGTCAGCGTGAGCTAATCATTGGTGACAGACAAACTGGTAAAACTGCAGTTGCAATTGATACTATCATTAACCAAAAAGGTAATGGTGTGATTTGTGTTTATGTGGCAATTGGTCAAAAAGCATCATCAATCGCTAACGTGGTTAGAAAACTTGAAGAGCACGGCGCAATGGGCCACACAATTGTAGTTTCAGCATCAGCTTCAGAGTCTGCTGCATTACAATTTGTAGCACCTTATTCAGGATGCACGATGGGTGAATATTTCCGTGATCGTGGCCAAGATGCTCTAATTGTTTATGATGATTTATCAAAGCAAGCAGTTGCTTATCGTCAAATTTCACTATTGTTACGTAGACCTCCTGGTCGTGAGGCATATCCTGGGGATGTGTTTTATTTACATTCACGTTTACTTGAGCGTGCTGCGCGAGTTAATGAAGAATACGTAGAAAAATTTACAAAAGGTGAAGTAAAGGGTAAAACTGGTTCATTAACTGCATTACCAATTATCGAAACTCAGGCTGGGGACGTGTCTGCATTCGTTCCAACTAACGTAATTTCGATTACAGATGGACAAATTTTCTTAGAGACTGATTTATTTAATTCAGGAATCCGTCCGGCAATTAATCCAGGTATTTCGGTATCTCGGGTAGGTGGTGCGGCTCAGACTAAAGTGATAAAAAAATTAGGTGGTAGTGTTCGTTTATCACTAGCTCAATATCGTGAGTTGGCAGCATTTGCGCAGTTTGCATCTGATTTAGATGAGGTTACTCGTAAACAATTAAATCATGGTCAAATTGTAACTGAATTAATGAAGCAAAAACAATTCTCTCCATTAAGCGTTGCTGAAATGTCTTTAACTTTATATGCAGCTAATAATGATTTTTATAGTGGAATTCCAGTTAATAAAGCTCTGGCTTTTGAAAGTGGATTTATGACCTATATGCAGTCTAATTTATCTAAAGTTTTAGATGATATAAATACTAGTGGTGAGTTATCTAAAGAGAACGAAGAGGCTATTAAAAAAGCTTTAACTGAGTTTAAATTAGGTTTTGTAGTTTAACTAGGTATCTGATTGAGGAATTAGTAGATGTCTACAGGAAAAGAGATACGTAGTAAGATTAAAAGCGTCCAAAATACGCAAAAAATCACTCGAGCAATGCAAATGGTAGCAACATCCAAGATGCGTAAGACGCAAGAGCGGATGAAAATGGCTAGACCATATGCAGAAAATGTGCGTCGAGTGATGGCTAATCTTGCATTAGTAAATCCATATGCACGAAATACTACGCCATTTTTAAGAAAACCCACAGAAATTAAAAAAGTAGGAATAATTTTTATTACTACAGATAAAGGTTTATGTGGGGGTTTAAATTCCAATGCGATTAAGTTGTTTTATGAACAAGTTCGTAACTTTAATAGTAATAATATTGGTGTTGAGGTGTGTGTGTTAGGTCATAAAGGTCTTAATGCTGCAAATCGAATTGGGATGGAAATTGGTAGTTCTGCTGTTGGCTTAGGTGATGTGCCTCACATGGATAAATTGGTTGGACCATTAGCTTTAGTTCTAAATAAATTTCAAAATAAAGAATTAGATGCCGTATATGTCATTTATTCTCACTTTATAAATACGATGAAGCAACAAGCAGTATGTGAGCAATTACTACCACTTAGTGAAAAAGATTTACATTTAGACAAGAAGTTACCGTGGGATTATATATATGAGCCATCGGCTGAGACGGTATTAAATGATTTAATTCGTAGATATATTGAATCTGTGGTTTACCAGGCGTTAGCAGATAATATGGCATCAGAGCAAGCATCGAGAATGATTGCAATGCGAGCTGCAACTGATAATGCGGGTGAAGCAATTAATCAATTACGTTTGGTTTATAATAAGTCGCGGCAAGCTGCGATTACAAAAGAATTGGCAGAAATTGTAGCAGGTAGTGCTGCAGTTTAGTTTTTAATAAATTTTGTAGGAATACAAAAATGGGTCAAGGCAAAATTGTTCAGGTAATTGGTGCGGTAGTAGATGTGGAATTTCCACGTAGTGAAGTGCCAAAAGTTTATGATGCATTAAAGTTGGTATCAGGTTCAGATCTTGTTTTAGAGGTGCAACAACAGCTTGGTGATGGAGTGGTAAGAAGTATTGCCATGGGTAGTTCTGATGGATTACAGCGTGGATTGCAAGTTGAAAATACTGGAAAACCAATTTCTGTGCCGGTTGGTAAAGTAACTTTAGGTAGAATCATGGATGTATTGGGTCGTCCAATTGATGAGGCAGGTCCAATCGAAGCCAATGAATTACGTGCTATTCACCAAAATGCACCGAAATTCGATGAAATTTCACAAACTACGGAACTTTTAGAAACTGGTATAAAAGTAATTGATTTACTGTGTCCATTTGCTAAGGGTGGTAAAGTTGGATTATTCGGTGGTGCTGGGGTTGGTAAAACCGTTAATATGATGGAATTAATTCGTAATATTGCAATTGAGCATAGTGGTTACTCTGTATTTACTGGAGTTGGTGAGAGAACTCGTGAAGGTAATGACTTTTACCATGAAATGAAAGATTCAAACGTATTAGATAAAGTATCATTGGTGTATGGTCAAATGAATGAACCCCCAGGTAATAGATTACGTGTAGCATTAACCGGATTAACAATTGCAGAGCAATTCCGTGATGAAGGTCGTGATGTATTATTATTTGTGGATAATATTTATCGTTATACATTAGCAGGAACTGAAGTATCGGCGTTACTTGGGCGTATGCCTTCAGCTGTAGGGTATCAACCTACACTAGCTGATGAAATGGGACGTTTTCAAGAGCGTGTAGCATCAACTAAAAATGGTTCAATTACTTCAATTCAAGCGGTATATGTGCCAGCTGATGACTTAACTGATCCATCTCCAGCAACAACGTTTGCCCATTTAGATGCAACAGTTGTGTTGAGTCGAGATATTGCATCTTTAGGTATTTACCCAGCGGTAGATCCATTAGATTCAACTTCACGTCAATTAGATCCGTTGGTAGTTGGCGAAGAGCATTATAATGTGGCTCGTGGTGTTCAAGCAACGCTACAAAAATATAAAGAATTACGTGATATTATTGCCATTCTTGGAATGGATGAATTATCTGAAGAAGATAAATTAACTGTTGCAAGGGCGCGTAAAATTCAAAAATTTTTATCGCAACCGTTTTTCGTAGCTGAAGTATTCACTGGTTCTCCTGGTAAATATGTGCCGCTTAAAGAAACTATTCGTGGGTTTAAAGCTATCTTGGAAGGTGAATATGATAATTTACCAGAACAAGATTTCTACATGATTGGTTCAATTGATGAGGCTATTTCAAAAGCTTAAGTAAAAGGAACTAAAACATGGCTCATATTATGCGCGTAGATGTGGTTGATTCAGAAAAGCAGATTTTTAGTGGTGAGGTAGAGTATCTAATTGCTCCTGCATCAATGGGAGAAGTTGGGGTTTACCCACACCATATACCTTTAATTAGTAAATTAAAATCTGGTGTGCTAAGAATGCAAATTCCTGGGGAAACTCAGCAATTAATTCTAGCAATATCCGGAGGGTTTTTAGAAGTTAAAGACAATCATGCAACTGTTTTAGCT
Organism: uncultured Neisseriaceae bacterium; assembly: GCA_937952895.1. Taxonomy (GTDB): domain Bacteria; phylum Pseudomonadota; class Gammaproteobacteria; order Burkholderiales; family UBA11063; genus Aquella. The sequence continues at coordinate 13,937 of CALFYC010000069.1, read as the reverse complement.
GATGTAATTGAGCGTACTGATGCGCTTGATGAGGCTCGGTTAATTGAACAAAGAACTGCAGCATTGGCTAAGATTAAGCATTCAGGTTCAACTATGACCCCAGATGTGGCAAAAGCTCAAGCTGCACTAGAGATAGCGATTGCTCAGTTAAAAGCCCTTGATTATATTAAAAAGCATATAAAGCATTAATCGAAAGCAGTTTAAATTTGAGGCCCAGCATTTTGCTGGGCTTTTGTTTAATTTATAACTTAGTTTATGATCATATCGTATCTTTATATAAAAAATTAAATTGATAGTGGATTTATTTATTCGATTATTTTAGGAAAATGTTAGATAATTAATTATACAAAAATTATCTGTCAATTTTTATTATAACTCCAGATTAAGTAAGATATTAAGCAATATTTTTATAAATATTAGAAAGATATTTGATAAAAATATCCAATTTTAAAATAACTTATGGTACAATCACGGAACTTATCTATTGATAGTTAAAGGTTTATTTTTTGAAAGGTATAAAATGAAAAAATTATTAGTTGTATTATTAGCTGGTTTTGCATTAGTTTCTTGTTCAAATAATGACGGATCTTCTAAAGATGCTTCTGCAACAGTTACTTCTTCTTCAACAACAGTAACAACAACAGCTTCAGCTCCTGCTGCTGCTCCAGCTCCAGCTGCGGCTTCTGCAACAGTTACAGCTTCAGCTCCTGCAAATGCTTCAGCTGCTAAATAAGCAACTTTTGTATTATAAAAGCCAAGCAAATGCTTGGCTTTTTTTAATTACGTATTTAAAATGCCAGATATTATTCTTGTTGGAATTACCGGAGTAGGTAAAACTACTATTGGACGTGAATTAGCTACAGTACTTGGGAAAAAATTTATCGATTTAGATAAAAACATTGAGTTAAGTTGTGGTGTAGATATTCCTACCATATTTTCTATTGAGGGTGAATTGGGCTTTAGGAAGCGTGAGACCAATGAGCTAATTAAAAGCTTGCACAATGAGACTGATTATGTTTTGTCATTGGGTGGTGGGGTTTTAACTATTGATGAAAATCGGAAAATTTTATTATCTTGTAATAAACAAGTGATTGTGCAGTTATATGCTGAAATTCGAGTGCTAGTTGAACGCTTAACTAAATCTACTAATAAACGACCATTATTGCAACAAACAGATCTTATTAAAAAAATTACTGAACTATATGAGTCTCGTAAAGAACGTTATAAAGAAGTAGCTGATTTTACAATTAATACCTCTGAAATTCGTCCAGACCAAACCGTTAATCAAATTATTAAACAAATCAGTAAATTAAAATAATGATAGATAAATTTAATAATCAGGAACTTTGTAATAAATCGGATAACTTCACTACATAAAACTGAATTAACTGAAATGGGTGAAGTAAAAAATTATTCATTCCATTTTCAGTGTCATTTTGGTTTAGATAGTCTCTTTTGATCAAGAAATCGCGCTATAGCAACATCAGTATATTTTTATGATAAAGTAATTTTAGTTCCAAAAAGATTAAGTGCAAAATGCTAAATTGATGCTACATTTGTTTGTTTAAATTTGGATTAATTTTCCTGTGCCTTGATTTTTTGCTACTAATTGCTATATAATAATTGTGTAAGATTAATAGGAGTCTTTTATGAATTATCAATATGGTGCCTATAAAATGGCTGTACCTTCGCTGGAAATCCGTCAGAAGGTATTAAGAAACACATATATGCTACTGGCATTATCAATGATCCCAACAGCAATTGGAGCATTATTTGGGATTAATATGTCATTTATGTTTTTAGCAACAAGTCCAATCATGGGAAGTTTGATTTTAATCGGTGGCATGTATTTCATGATGTTTATGGTTGAAAAAAATAAGAATAATTTTGCCGGAATTATTTGGCTAATGGTATTTACATTTTTTATGGGTTTACTATTAGGGCCATTATTGCAATATGCATTACGTGTGCCAAATGGTGCAAGTCTTATACTACTTGCAGCATTATTAACTTCAGCTGTATTTTTTGTAATGAGTGCAATTGCCTATACCGTTAAAAAAGAAATGACCTTTATTGGTAATTTTTTAGCGGTTGGCGCAATTGTTCTTTTTATTGCAATAATTGCGAATATCTTTTTAAGAATGCCAGGTATGTATTTGGCAATTTGTGGTGGGTTTGTTATTTTTTCATCATTGATGATTTTATGGCAAGTTAATCAAATTGTAAGAGGTGGCGAAACTAATTATATTTCAGCAACCTTAACACTATATATCAGTATATATAACTTATTTACGAGCTTGCTCCAAATAATATTAGCTTTCACCGGTAACGATAGAAGATAGTTGCTAAAAACAATAGCTACCAATAATGGTAGCTATTTTTACTTAAATTTGAAATATGCGTATTGTAGAATATCCAAATAGCCCATTTAAATTATATAGTCAATTTGAACCATCTGGTGATCAACCTTATGCAATTGATAGTATTGTAACTGGTTTAAATGATGGCTTAATGTTTCAGACTCTACTTGGCGTAACTGGTAGTGGTAAAACATATACCATGGCTAATGTTATTGCCAGAACAGGTAGATCTGCGATTGTCATGGCACATAATAAAACTCTTGCTGCACAATTATATGCAGAATTTCGGGATTTTTTTCCAGAAAATGCAGTTGAATATTTTGTATCTTATTATGACTACTATCAACCTGAAGCTTATGTTCCACATAAAGATCTCTTTATTGAAAAAGATTCAAGTATTAATGAACATATTGAACAAATGCGATTATCCGCAACAAAATCCCTATTAGAGCGCAATGATGTAATAGTAATTGCTACCGTATCAGCAATTTACGGTATTGGTGATGAAAAAGCTTACCAAAAAATGGTGTTACATCTACGTGAAGGCGATAAAATTAGTCAAAAAGCAATAATTGAACAATTAGTTAATATGCAATATGAACGAGCTGAAATGGATTTTAAACGTGGCACCTTTAGAGTTAGGGGCGAAACTGTTGATATTTTTCCATCCGAATATTTTGAGCAAGCAGTACGAGTTAGCTTATTCGATGACGAAATTGAATATTTAAATTTATTTGACCCACTAACAGGTAAAACTAAACAAAGAGTAGCCAGGTTTACAGTTTTTCCATCGTCTCATTATGTTACTCCGCGTGAAACAATTGATAATGCTTTAATTCATATTAAGGGTGAATTAGATAAGACAATCACTGAATTTCAAGCGAAAGGAAAAATGATTGAAGCATTTAGAATTAAGCAAAGAACTGAATTTGATATAGAAATGCTCTCAGAAATTGGGTTTTGTAAGGGGATAGAAAACTATTCTAGACATTTAACGGGTAGAAAATCTGGAGAGCCACCACCTACACTTATTGATTATTTGCCAGGAAATAGTTTAATGTTTATTGATGAGTCGCATGTAACAGTCTCGCAAATAGGTGCTATGTATAATGGAGATAGATCAAGAAAGCAAAATTTGGTTGATTATGGCTTTCGGTTACCTTCAGCTATGGATAATCGTCCGTTAAAATTTGTAGAATTTGAACGTAAAATGCCACAGACTATCTTTGTATCAGCAACTCCTGGTGAATATGAAAATGAGCATCAGGATAACTTGGTTGAGCAAGTAGTAAGGCCAACTGGATTAGTTGATCCAATTATTGAAGTTAGATCAGCGATTAGCCAAGTAGATGATTTATTGCATGAAATTAAAATTCGTATAACTAATAATGAGAGAATTTTAGTTACTACTCTTACGAAAAAAATGGCAGAAAAGTTAAGTGAATACTATAGTGAGAATGGTGTTAAGATTAGATATCTACATTCTGATATTGATACTGTTGAACGAGTTGAAATAATTCGAGATTTACGTGTGGGTATTTTTGATGTATTGGTTGGTGTTAATTTATTACGTGAAGGTTTAGATATTCCAGAAGTAAGTTTAGTTGCAATTTTTGATGCTGATAAAGAGGGTTTTTTACGTTCAGAACGTTCATTGATTCAAACTGTTGGTAGAGCTGCAAGGCATATTAATGGGAGAGCAATTTTCTATGCTGAAAAAATTACTCAATCAATGCAAAAATGTATCGATGAAACAACAAGACGTAGAAATAAACAGCTTAAGTTTAATGAAAAGTATAAAATAACTCCTGCAAGTATTGTAAAACCAATCAATGATATTATTGATGGAATTTATAAAGAAACTGCGAATGCAGAAATAAAATTGCCGGAACATTTAAACAGCAATGAAATACCAAAATTGATTAAAGAAATTGAAAAAAGAATGAAGCAGCATGCAACAAATCTAGAATTTGAAAGTGCTGCCAAATGTAGAGATGAAATCAAATTATTAAAAGAGTTATTATTAAAAGATGGTATTTTAGGAACTATATAACGTGACAAAATTTATAATTGGAGTAGCTGGAGGTTCCGGCTCTGGCAAATCAACAGTAACTAATCATATTGTTTCATCAATTGGTGAAAATAAAGTTTCAGTAATTAGACAAGATTCTTACTACAAAGATTTATCTCATTTAGGTTTAGATGAACGCCGTAAAGTTAATTTAGACCATCCGGATATGTTTGATTGGGAATTATTAACTAGACATATAAAAGCATTATACAATAATGAATCAGTTGCAATGCCAACTTATGATTTTGCGCTATATGTGCGAAAGTCTGAAACTATAGCAATTAGCCCCACTCAAATTGTTATTTTTGAAGGAATATTTGCTTTAATGGATCCTGATTTATCCAAATTAATGGCATTAAAGATTTTTGTGGATACTGCCCCAGATATAAGACTAATTAGACGAATGCAACGTGATATTGTAGAACGTGGTAGAACGGTTGAATTGGTAATTAAGCAATATATTGATACAGTGAGGCCCATGCATAAAAAATTTATTGAACCAACTAAGCGAAACTCTCATATAATAATTCCTCATGGAGCAAATCAAGCAGCATTACAAATGATTGTTGCTAGAATTCATTCTGTGTTAAATAATGATGTATTAATTACTCATGTATTTGATGAAGAAAGCGAATAAAGGTGGTTTTTATAATTGGAGTTGCTGGTGGATCTGGGTCCGGTAAATCAACAGTAACGGAACAGATTATAAATTCAGTAGAAAAAAATTCAGTTTCAGTCTTTTTACAAGATAATTACTATCTTGACCGTTCTCATTTAACTATGGCAGAACGGGAGCAAATTAATTTTGATCATCCAAATGCGCTTGATTGGGATTTAATGAAAAGTCAGCTTAAAAATCTATATGAAGGTAATCAAATTGAGCAACCGGTATATGAATTTAGCACACATACAAGAAGTTCTAAAATTCAAAAAATAAGTCCTGCAAAAATAATTATTGTTGAAGGAATTTTTGCCCTTTATGATGAGTGGATTACTAAGCATATGGCGTTAAGAATATTTGTTGATACTGCTCCTGATATCCAGCTTATGCGACGTTTAAAACGGGACATAGTAGAGCGTGAGAGAACTTTAGATAGTGTATTAGAAATGTATAGTCAGCGAGTTCGTCCCATGTATAAGAAATTTGTTGAACCTACAAAACGTAGGGCTCACATAATAATTCCACATGGTTCAAATAAAGCTGCACTTGAAATGATTGTATCACGAATTAAATCAGTAATAAATAATCAGAATATTACAATTAGTAGTGGATGGAATTTTGAAGAAGATGATGGAGTAATCTAAATGAAAAAAATTATTTTTTTAATATTATTGATTTGTAATCCGTTCGTATTTGGTGATACTAATTCAAGTAGTGTGGCTACAGCAAAGCCTAAATTAATTGGCGGATTTTCTGCACCAATTTTTTTAAAACATTATGATAAATCAACCTTAGAAGATATTTTAAGTAATCCAAAAGTAACTAAAGTTACAATTTCTTATCCCAAACATTTAAAAGGTTTATCTGATCAGGTAGCTAACTATTTAATAAGTGAATCTAATCATAAATTACAAGTTATTGCAACTGAGAATGATCCAGTAGACACCAATACAGTTAAATATCGCCATGATGCAATTGTAATAATTTTGTGGTTTTCTAAATAATGATTAATATTTATGCTAAAATCATTTGTGTTGTTAATTTTAAAAGGTTCTTGATATGAAAAATATAAAATTATTATTTTTATTCACTATTTCGATTTTTCTGTTTGGCTGTAATAGTGGAGGTGGTTCAACTTCTTCTAGTGGAGGAGCATCTACAAATACACAAATACAGTTTTGTGTTGATTCTGGATGTAGTATTCCAGTTACTAGTATTAATTTATATACGCAACCAAATGATAAAACTTCAGAAATTGTTTATGTAAAAAATATTGGCAGTGATAATACAGGAACTATCAATAGTAATTTTAATCCAAGTGTTTCTGGTCTATCATCACAAAGTAACACATGTAGTGCTGGTATTGCACCTGGTGGAGTTTGTTCCTTTCTATTAACCTATGATCCAAACGCAACTGTATCAGGTAGTACAGCATATTCTCTTATATTTGGTTCAACTGAATCTTCAATTACGGTAAACTATGTTAGTAGTAGTTCATCTGAGAGTGGGTTAATGGTTGGATATTTATCAAATTCATATGGGATAGGTCATAGCGTTTATACTGAGATATCTCAAGCTGCGGCAGCAGGATATAATACAGTAGTTATAGCATTTGCTGTTGTAAATGGAGAAGATCCAGTTCAATTTTATGGTAATCAATTTTTAGCATATACCAATTATGAAACTTTTGCAACCTGCCCTGCTGCAGTAAATGCGATGAAAAGTGATATTGATAAAGCTAAAGCAAATGGGCTTAAATATGTATTAGCTTCAGTTGGAGGTGCAAATAATACCTTTAATATATCATCAACTGATGATTTAGATGTTGTTGCTCAAAGAATGGTTGATTTTTTAAATGAATTTGGTCTAGATGGGTTTGATTTTGACATTGAATTTACTCAAACTGGTTTGGCAACTCAATTGGATACTTTAATTCAAGCTTTAAAATCTAAAAAAGCAGGCATTATAATTAGCGCAGCACCACAGGCTAATAGTATTGATAATACTGATCCAACACAAGTATCATTGGTATCAACAGGGACTAGTCAAATATATAGTCAAGCTATCGAAAATCATGGATTTGATTATATATGGTTACAAGCTTACAATACAGGGCCTGCCACTAATCAAATTAATGGTACTAATGAGTTAGATGCTGAATACATTCAAGAAGCTTATCCATATTTTGTTGAAAGCCAAACTTATGTAAATATTCCAGCGTCAACGAAATTTATTATTGGTGAACCTGTGACTACATCTGCGGGAGGAGATGCAACTGTATGGCACAACCCAGCTTATGCTAATGCTGATGCTGTATATACTGCTTTAGCTGCTAGCTATAGTGTATTAAGTCAGAATAATCAATTGCATGGAGCAATGGGGTGGAGTATAAATCAGGATATTGATGAGGGTTGTCAATTTAGTAGCCATATAGCATCTATTGCGGCTGGAATTAGCTCTATTACTTGCCCTACAAATGGTGGCACTTATCATGGTGGTGTATGTCCACAAAATTTTAATTGATATGATAATTTGTTAAAATAAAGTGATTAAATTTAATCACTTTATTTTATTATAATATTTTAATTAGATTTTCTATAATTGGTCTAATGAAAAAATTTTGAGATTGAGTGATGCTAACAGGAAACACACGAAAATTCATTAGCAGTAAATTAATCTAATTGTTTATGCCTATGTTATCCCTTACTAGAGTAGTCAATAATCTAACATTATAATAAATAAAAAAACACCTTAATAATTTAAGGTGTTTTTTTAATTAAATTGAAATCTCAGTATGAATATTTCATATTATTACCATAATTAGAAATTATATTTAATTCCTAGCAATACCATATCGGCATTACCTTGAGGTGTAGCACCACCTGCATAGTAATAATCCATTAAATTAAATGATACTTGACGAGTCACATTTAATTGAACCCCGGCAGCAAGTAAAGTATCCCAACCTGCTTGTTCAGCTGGATTATTAATAAATTGAGTATTAGCAGAGCGGTTAGCAATAACACCAGGGCTTGCATAAGCACCACCAATTTGACCTACTAAGCCAAATACTGAACCAAGAGGTAGAGTGCCTTTAACAGATAAATCATAATACTGTACACTTTGATTATTTCCAGTCCCAGCTTGGGTAATTCCAGTAGAACCAACTTCAACAGCAAATGCATCAGTAAAGTTATAACCACCATCTAAACGGAATGAAGTTGCCGGATATGCAGTATTATTCCAACCTGCACCAGCGGCACCTCCGACGTATAAATTAGCGCCATCAGCAAATGCGGCTAAACTAGATGTTGCAAGTAATAATGTTGTTAAAATTTTTTTCATAAAAATTCCTCAAATAACGTTGTTAATTGTGAGTTGCTAGTAACTAGGAGTGGATTTTACCACAAACCATAGTGTAATTATAACGAAAAATTTACAATTTCATATTCTCTAATTCCACTTGGTGCTTTAACCTCAACTATAGTGCCGATTTCTCTTCCGATTAAACTTTTAGCTAATGGAGAATTAATTGATATTTTTTGTAATTTTAAATTTGCTTCATCATCACCAACAATTTGGTAAGATACGGTTTCATCGCTTTCTAAATCTATTAATTTTACGGTAGCACCAAAAATGATTCGACCTTCATTTTCAATAGTACTTGGATCAATAATATGTGCTCGACTCAGCTTGCCTTCAATTTCAGCAATTCGCCCTTCAACAAAAGCTTGTTTTTCTTTTGCTGCGTCATATTCTGCATTCTCGGATAAGTCACCGTAGCTTCTCGCTTCAGCAATTGCTTGGATAACACTTGTTCTAACGACGGTTTTTAGGTGAAGTAACTCTTCTTCGAGTAATTTAGCACCATTTTTAGTCATTGGGAAAGTTTGCATGGTTAAATATGCCTTAAAATTAAAAACAAAATAAAAAACCGAAAGCATAAGCTTTCGGCTTAAAATCCATCGAAGAATTAACTTCCCATTTGTGCCGATGACACATCTGAAGAATGTTTTTTCTTATGATGATGTTTTTTTGCAACACTGCTAGAGTTAGACTTATGTTTAACCACTACTAGACCTCCAACAGGCTCCTTATCAGACGAACATCCGAAAACAAAGGCTGCTGCAGCCAAAGCAATTAATAATTTTTTCATTAATTTAACTCCTCAATGTTCCAATTATTTACCGCTAACAGCGCTAGCTGAATGCTTGTGTTTATGGTGGTGTTTGCCACTAGATGCAGGAGCACTGTTTGATGAACAAGCAGATAAAGCAAAAGCACCAGCGATTAAAGCGATTAATAGTTTTTTCATAATTTTTTCCTATCTAAAAATAAAAATTTTAATTAGTTACCAGCTTCACTAGCTGACTTCTTAGCATGGTGGTGACCATGATGTTTTTGATGCTTTTTCTTACCATGCTTAGTAGAAGAAGCTTCAGGAGCTTTAGCAGGCACAGCTTCAGGAGCTTTAGCCGGCATAGGCGTAGCCTCAGGAGCTGAAGCTTCAGCTGCAAATGCAGCAGTGGCAAAAGCACCAGCGACAAGGATAGCCAGTAATTTTTTCATACGTTATCCTTTTCAACAAAAATAAAACAACAGTTTACAGAAGAGCAAACACTTTCCCACCCTTGTTTTACTAAGGATGAAACAGATTTTGGCGAGATTATAACATATCATTTTTAATATTTGCAATATCAAATAAGCATTTTTTCAATTTATTTGTATTAAATAAATAATTTATTAGCATTAATACATACTTAGAGCCTTATATTTACTGAATAATTTACCAGACGAGATAATTTATAAAATTATTTCAATTTTTAATAAAAAGATGGCTGATTATTGTAATTTATAACTAATAAAAAGTGTTGAAATATAATTTTTAGGGTAAAAATTTAGTAAATAATACAATATATCTAGTTAAAGTCTTAGTATTTGAGTTAGTGTCTCAGTTTCAGAAGTCTATATTCTATTATCAAAGGATTGTCATTCAAACTGAGACACTACCAAATTTGACTAAACTTGGCAGAATAAGCATGGTAATGCTATAATAATTACCTTAATAATATTTGGAGAATAAAAATGAGTTGTAATACATATGAAGGTTGTGAAATGGGTTATATATCACCACAAGTGCTAGTAGGTCGTGAAGCACCTGATTTTACTTCTCCCGCAGTGCTTGGGAATGGTGAAATAGTTGATAAATATAACTTTAAAGATGCAACTAAAGGTAAATATGCAGTAGTATTTTTTTATCCGTTAGATTTTACTTTCGTTTGTCCATCTGAATTAATTGCTTTTGATAATAGAATTGAAGAATTTAAACAACGCAATGTGGAAGTAATTGGTGTATCAATTGATTCACATTTTACTCATAGTGCTTGGAGAAATACTCCAGTTGAAAAAGGTGGTATTGGACAAGTAAAATACACACTTGTTGCAGATATTACACATGAAATTTGTCAAAACTTTGGCGTAGAAGCGTTAGCCGGTGTTGCATATCGTGGATCATTTTTAATTGATCGTAATTCAGTTGTACGCCATATGGTAGTTAACGATTTACCATTGGGTAGAAATATTGATGAAATGATTCGTATGGTTGATGCATTGCAGTTTACTGAAGAGCATGGTGAAGTATGCCCTGCAGGATGGAATAAGGGTAAATCTGGTATGAAAGCTAGTTCTGAAGGTGTTGCTAGTTATTTAGCAAGTCATTCAAAGGATTTATAAAAATAGTCAATCTAATTGAAAGCTCTACTTGTCGTAGAGCTTTTTTACTTCATTGAGATATATTTTAGGTGTCTACTGTGATAAATAACCATGATTTATTAAAAAAACTTAACCAACTTTTAGCAATAGACAAGTTCCAAGATTATTGTCCAAATGGATTACAAGTTGAAGGATCCAAAACTATCGATAGAGTTGTTACTGGAGTATCGATTAATCAGGATTTAATCGATTATGCTATTACCAAAAAAGCACAGGCAATTATTGTTCATCATGGAATTTTTTGGCATAAAGATGATTATTGCATTACTGGAATTAAATATAAACGCCTTAAATCACTATTAGAAAACAATATTAATTTATATGCCTATCATCTACCTTTAGATAATCATGATAAATTTGGAAATAATAAATCACTAGCTGATTTACTCAAAATTAATATTAAAGGAAAAACCGGGGTTCAAGATTTAATTTGGTTTGGTTCATTAAATAAACCTATTTACCTGGATAAATTTAAGAAACAACTAGATAAAAAATTAGACAGAATTTCACTTTGTTTGGGTAATAATGACCAATTAATCAAGAATATTGCTTGGTGCACAGGTGGTGCTGATAGTTTTTTTATTGATGCAATTAAATTAAATGTAGATTTATATATTACAGGTGAAACTTCAGAACCCACAATGAGTATGGCAAAAGAAAGTGGAGTTGCTTATATTGGTGCTGGGCATTATGCGACGGAGCGATACGGTATAAAATCTCTTACTAAGTATATTCAACATGAATATAAAGTTAAAGCTGAATTTATTGAGTTATATAATCCTGTATAAAATTAGGTTTTATTTTTATAACTAATAGATTTATATTAAATACAATAAATTTGCTAACTTGTGCAATTTATTAGTATGATTTATTTGCCAATATACTTTACTAATAGCAGATTGCTAAACTTGATCACAAACAGCTAAAATTAATTTTTGGACAATTCCAAGTCGGTAAAAATCTTTATGATTATATAAATCTTGTAATTATTAATTAAAAATTATTTAAGTAGTACTTCGATGCCGTATATCTTGAGTAATATCTAGAATTTGTCCACTGTCTTTTGCAACTAAATAATACATTGGATTTTTTGTATCTAAAAGATGTGTCCAAGTTAATAAGATTATTGCTTTGGAAAGTCAGATCAATTATAAAATCAGTTGTTTTTATAATAAATCTTTTTTTGTAAATCACATATAACTAAATTAGATAATCTTTGCATAATACTTTAGAAAAGAGGTTATTTAACAAAATTTAACTTTCAAGTATTTTAAATTCAAAAGTAAGTTTAGCTAGGTTAATGTTAAATATTTTTAAACTAATTTGACTACCTTTAGCTTTGGTAGCAATTAATCCACCTGTATCAATTTCTAATGGTAAACCGTCTAATTGAGCATTATTTTTATAAACTATCGTTGCATTAATTAGACTTATATCTTCTTGTTGTAAATAACTTAGTGACCAATAGCGTTCGAGCTTATTTTGGAAATCTATATATTTGGCATATTTACTATCAAAATTCTCTACAATTTCCAGTAAAACTGGATCAAGTGGATTATAATAACTTTTATTATCTATAAGTAGACTGATGATTTGGCGTTGATTAATATAATCAGCAGAACGTCTAAGAGGTGAAGTTGCCCAAGTATAATAATCTATATTTAAAGTTGAATGTGAGTTAGGTGTTAGAGTCATTTTTACTGGAAAATTAGGTTGCTTAACCCGATAAATTGCTGGAATAAACGCATTGGTTAGCATGCGTCCCCATGTGCCATTAGCTAGAATCATTAGTTCACTAACTAGTTTATCAATTGGATTACCTCTGACTCTTGGCTTTAAAACGATTTTATCATTATCAAAACTAAAACTATAATCAAGTGCCAACTTATTGGTTGAAGATTTTCCACGTTTTTCTTCTAATTTATTTGCAAAATTATATAGTAATTTAAGTTCTTTTTCGTATTTATATCCATGATTAAGATTTAAACTATCTTGATTAAAAATTTGTTCTAATTCTTCGATTCGAAGGTTAGCATTAATTGCTACAACCTCAATTTTAGAATTACTATCAATAATCTCCAAATCATTATTCAAGGTGAAATAAATGCTAACTACGGGAAGTTGTTTATTTTCAACTAAACTAAATTGTTCGATAGTATCTGTATCAAACATTGTGATTTTATGCCCTGGATAATAGATGGTTGATATATTATCAGCTGCTACCTGTCCCAAATTAGGATTGAGAGCTGGTGCTGCAATATGAATGCCAATTATAAAACCGTTAGTTAAATTTTGAATTGAAAATGCATCATCAATTTCGGTGGTAGTGCTATCGTCAATTGAAAAAATGTCTAATTCAAGATTTTTTGGTAAATCTGGAAGATTAAATTCTGTATTGGGGGGGCTATAGTTGATTCCGTATGGAAAATTTTCTTGTAAAAAACAATTAACAAAAAAATCATCTAACTTTTCAATTAAGCCAATTTTATGGGCCAATTCAATTGGAGTGACTTGTAACGATTTACTGGTTTGTTCAAGTGCTTTATAGGGAATGCTTTTTCTATCTGGTTTAGTTAATAATTTAAGTATATCAACACCAAAATCGGGTTTTTCACCTAATAGTAATTTATCACAGAATTTTTTTAATAAAGCTTCGTTCTCATGAGTTTGCTTAATAAGATTTTCGCGCTTTTGCTGTTCCTCAATCGAGCATTTATTAAATGATCCATTTAAGTTATTATTAAAAGTTGTGTATGAGTCGGTTAATTTGAATAATAATGCAGTTAGTTGAACTTGATTATATCGATCACCAAAATATAAATGAGCTAGTTCTTTAATGGATAACGGACTAATGCTATCAATTAACTCCCAGATCAAATTAGTATCAATAGTAAGAACTTCTGCCATTAATAAAGTATAGAAATTATCAATGTTTGAGGTATCAATATTATAAATAATTTGATTAGGCTTAATTTTTTTATGAATTTGACTTGGGTAAATTTCGACTAATAAGTTATTCTTATATTCTTCAATTAATTTAGCAATTTTATAATCAAGAGCATCACTTATAATT
>CALFYC010000068.1 GCA_937952895.1 uncultured Neisseriaceae bacterium | reverse complement strand
AAATGCAAATCAGTGTCCACTATTCATTTCTCCAATTCATTGTTTTTAAAGTTTGAACTACTTCATCTTCTAAAATAATTGGCACTCTATGTATTTCTACATTAAGACCAAATTCTTCTTTTAGATAATCCAAATTTAAAGTCCAATTATGCATTGAACGCTTAACATATGTGGCAACAGATTCTTCACAATGAGCATAGACTTGTGCCCATGTCCATTTATTAATAATCTTAAGTCTATAACGTACTTTGGCATCAATACCAATAGCTAAAGCTCTGCCATAATGTTTACATTCATGACATGCTGGACACAAAGAGACAAGACCAATTAAAGTCTGTGACAAATCAGATTCATCATAATGCCAAACTTCATGAGCTTCGACATTCCATTTACGACTACGCTGACCAATACCAGTTTCACCACAAATTTCACATCTATACTGAGAACGTTTATAGCACCAATCTTTTACTTCTGACCATTCTTTAGTTGTTAGATGATCTCTAACATTAGAAAGCCAACAAGTTTTAGGAACTAATTCTGTATAAAGTGGATGTGGTTGATCCATAACAGCATTAGATAACTTAGCAGTATTAGTCAGTGCATCATTAATAGGCATTGGATTGCGATATGTAAGTTTCTGAGACTTTCTTTTAGCAGCATGAGCCTTAAATTCTTCAGTCATCAGAGTTCTCATCAACTGGCTCAATAGAATCAATCTCAACAACCAGAGAAGATGCTTTGATTAAATCCTGCAACTCTTGGAAGTGATCAGAATTTTCAACTTCTCTATACCAATTAATCGCGTTTACCTTACCATTCCACTTAAGTTCTTTATCAGTACCTCTTGCAAAATATGTCCAAGCACCAGACGAAACCAAAACGCCACGTTTAATAGCAACTTCAATTGTTTCTCTATACTTGTCAAAACCTTTGCCAAAGAAAATAGAAGTAGTAATCTCACGATATGGAATGCCAACTTTATTTTTAATAGACTGATAACGAACCTCAACACCAATAGGGTCTTTGGTTTTAGGGCTTAAAATTGTATCAACCTTAGATACTCTGATACGGACACTATAAAAGAATTTCATAGTATTACCACCAGAAGTAGTCTCTGGATTGCCCATCATTACAATTTTACTTCTTACTTGGTTAATCCAAATAATAGTAGTCTTGGTGTTTTCAGATGCAATATTAATTTGACTTGCAGACTTACTAAGTAAACGAGCAACAGCGCCCATTGTCTCATCGTCAATACCATTAGATAATTGTTTTTGAGTAACAATAGCACCAACAGAGTCAAAAAGAATTGCACTGAATAAACCAGAACCAGCAAGCTCTCTGGTAATCTCCAGAGCTTCTTCGCCAGAGTTTGGCTGACACATTAGGAACTTATCTTCTGATAAGTCCAATCCAAATTGTGCAGCATACTTAGGAGCAAAAGCATGCTCCATATCAATTACAGCTACCATTTTTTCTGGGTATTTTTCTTGTGCTTTTGAAAGCATAATAACGCCAGTGGTAGTCTTACCAGAACTTTCAGCACCATAAAGCTCAATCCATCTACCTTCAGGATACCCTTCACCAGTAATTAAGTCATCCAACATTGGAGACCCACTTGTAATTGATTCTACGACTACGGAATTAGCATCAACAAAAACTTCAGCACCGCCATTTCTTTTTTAAAGAAT
Source organism: uncultured Neisseriaceae bacterium (assembly GCA_937952895.1). GTDB lineage: Bacteria > Pseudomonadota > Gammaproteobacteria > Burkholderiales > UBA11063 > Aquella. Next base: position 380 of record CALFYC010000068.1, on the reverse strand, counting down.
TCTTAACAGAGTCTAAAAGTCTTTTATTATCTTTATCCATATTTAATTTCTTACCATATATGAAATATTATTTAGCCTAGAATCTAGACCTTTCATTTTATCAGCATGGATTTTCCAAAATTCATAAAACATCTTAGATATATCCATAGCAACTTGTTCATTAGAACAACTGACAGCAGCCATCTTTTCAAGAGAATCAATACCTGGCATCTTTCTTGTACTGTCATTATTAATACGATTCATCAAAGTATTCATAGCTGACCTCAAAGAACTATTATATTTAGCAGTAGCCATATCATAATAAGCTTTTGAGTAAGAAAGATTAGACATAATAATCTCATTAAGTTGAATAAACTTAACATTAAGATCGGAAGAGCGTC
>CALFYC010000067.1 GCA_937952895.1 uncultured Neisseriaceae bacterium | reverse complement strand
TAGTAAATGCTGAGTAAATTATGAATAGAAAATTTTTACCGTTTGCTCTACCTGATATTGGAGAAGAAGAGATATCCTTAGTATCTGAAACTTTACGCTCAGGGTGGGTTACAACTGGTCCCAGAACTAAGGAGTTTGAAACTAAATTTGCTGAATATATTGGAGGAGATGTTACCGCAATTGCGGTTAATTCCGCAACGTCTGGTTTACATTTAGCTTTAGAGGCTTGTGGTATAGGCCTTGATGATGAGGTTATTACTACAACATTAACCTTTACAGCAACTGGCGAAGTTATTCGTTATTTAGGTGCTCATCCAGTATTTGTTGATTGTGATCCTAAAACCTTAAATATTGACATCTCAAAAATCGAAGCAAAAATCACCTCTAAAACTAAAGCGATTATGCCAGTTCATTTTGCTGGTCTTCCATGTGATATGGAGCAAATTATCAATATTGCAAGAAAACATAATTTAAAAGTTGTTGAAGATGCAGCACACACTTTACCTAGTAAAATTAACGATGTTTTAATTGGTAGACATGATTCAGATGCTATTGTATATAGTTTTTATGCTACAAAGACAATCACAACAGGCGAAGGTGGAATGATTGTAACTAAAAATCCAATAATTGCTAATCGCTGTAAAGTTATGCGTTTACATGGAATTAACCGTGACGCGTTTGATCGTTATGTGTCAACTAAGCCATCGTGGTATTATGAGGTTATTGCTCCAGGATTTAAGTATAATTTAAGTGATATTGCAAGTTCTTTAGGTATTTGTCAATTAGCTAAAGCTGATTTTTTCCATCAAAAAAGATCTAGTATGGCTAAACGTTATCAGATGGAACTTAAAAATTTGCCCATTATATTACCGCCAGATATTACAAATATCGATACGGATACCCATTCTTGGCATTTATTTGTAATTAATTTAACTAATCATTCTCCAGTTAATCGTGATGAATTTATTCAAAAAATGAGTGAATTGGGTATTGGTACTAGTGTGCATTTCATTCCATTACACTTACAACCATATTGGAAAAATACTTATAATTTAAAAGAAACAGATTTTCCACATGCAACTAATTACTATCAAAATGCCGTTAGTTTACCTTTGTATACAAAAATGACTAGTGAAGATCAGGACTTTGTGATTCAATCTGTTAGACAGATATTAGGCTAAATAAATGTTACAAAAGCGAATTTTTGATATAGTTTTTGCAATGCTAGGTATCATTTTTCTGTCTCCGTTATTTATTCTAATTGCAATTTCAATTAAATTGACATCTAGTGGTCCAGTGTTTTTTAGACAACAACGCGTGGGTCAATATACTAAAATTTTTTGGATTCATAAATTTAGAACAATGATCAACAACTCTGAGCAATTAGGACCCAAAATTACGGTTAGTGGTGATAAGAGGATTACCTTAATTGGTAGATTATTACGTAAGACTAAATTAGATGAGTTGCCACAATTAATTGATGTAATTTTAGGTGATATGTCATTAGTTGGTCCGCGTCCTGAAGTGCCTGAATATGTGGCATATTATCCTTTAGAAGTTAAAGATATTATTTTTTCAGTAAAGCCGGGTATTACTGATTGGGCTTCAATCTACATGATTGATGAGAGTAATATTTTAGCAACTGCAATGGATCCTAAAAAATTATATATTGAAACAGTATTACCGCAAAAGTTAGAGTTTGCGGTTAAATATGTAAATAGCTATAGTTTATCTCAAGATATTAAGATTATTGTAACAACTATTTTAAAAATTATTCGTAGATGATGCATTATAAAATTGAATTATTAAGAAAAATGAAGGAGCATCTTAACCGAGGTGGAATTATTGCTTATGCTACCGAATCATGTTTTGGTTTAGGATGTGATCCATTTAATTATAAAGCAATTAAGAAATTACTTAATCTTAAACAACGAAGTTCTGAAAAGGGATTAATTGTAATTGGGCATTCATTTAAGAGTTTAAATAAGTTAATTAAACCAATTACAAAAATTGATGAGAATCAATTAAAGAAATATTGGCCTGGAGCATTTAGTATCATTCTCCCGGTTCAAGAGAAGATAGTGCATAAAATTTTAGTAGGTAAATATAATTCATTAGCAGTAAGAATTTCTAAGCATAAATTAGCATTTAAATTATGTAAATATTTAGATAATCCAATTGTGTCAACATCTGCTAATCGTTCTAAAATATCGCCGGCTAAAACTTATCGGGAGTGCAAGCGTAGGTTTGGGAATAAAGTTTTAGTGTTGCCTGGTAATACTTCATTTATGAAGCGCCCATCAACAATAATTAATTGGCAAACAAAGAAATTGTTGCGTTAATTTAGAGAGGTTTTGCTAATTTTGTAAGTTGGCATAATGATATAATTTGGTTTTGGAATTGATATGTTAGTAAAAAATAAATGGTTTTTACTTTTAATTATTATATTTGTTGTGTTTATATTCTTTTCTCCATGTTTGGATAAATCAGCTGCAGTTATGCCATTTGACATAAAGCATAAAGTATTTTATGGAGAGACTAGTCCTATTTGTAAATTTATTTATCAAATGGTAGGTTGGCTTACTTGGGGAATAGTAATTAGTTCAATTATTGGTATTTTTATTAATAAAAGCATTAATAATAAAAGTGTTAGAATTTCAGCAATAATTGTGCTTTTGGCTTTAGCTATTGGACCTGGTTTATTGGTTAATTCTTTATTTAAAAATCATTGGGGTAGGGCAAGACCATATCAAGTATTAAGAGATAATCATCAATATTCACCTGTTTGGCAACCACATATTACAAAAGTAGAAGATAATAGCTTTTCGTCAGGTCATGCTGCAATGGGCTTTTTCTTAGGCGTGCCATTGTTTGTAATGGGCTATCGTAAGATGGGTTTTATGCTTAGTCTTTTAGGCGGTGTAATAGTTGGGATTGTTCGTATCTTACAAGGTGGACATTACTTAAGTGATGTTGTGTTTTCCGGAATGTTTGTGTGGGTCTCTACATATTTAGCCATTTCTTTAGTCAATAAAGTAAGAGAAAGGTTTACATACTGTGAATAAGAAAGTATGGATTTTTTTTGGTTTAATCGTATTAATTAATGCTTATTTTAATGCTAATTTAGATTTGCACTACGATGAGGCATACTATTGGGTGTGGAGTCAGAATTTATCTTTATCCTATTTTGATCATCCACCGATGGTTGCTTATATGATTTGGTTATTTCATTTTTTAGGTCGTTCAGAATTTTTTGTGCGACTTCCTGCTCTTGTTTGTATGGTTATTACGGCGATTTATATGTATAAATTAGCGAATAAAATGTTTAATCAAAAAGTCGCAGAAATTACGCTTTTATTAGCTATATCCTGGCCAATGCTCGAAGGTGTTGGGTTTATCATGACGCCAGATAGTCCTTTGGTTATGTTTTGGACTTTAACGGTATATTGTTTTTATGTCGGAGTATTTGAAAACAAGGTTTCTAATATTTATTTCGCTGGAATTTTTGCAGGGTCTGCATTATTATCTAAATACACTGCATTGCTGGTTTTCCCAGGTTTATTTTTGTTTTTACTAACCTCAAAAGATTATCGAAATATTTTGGCTAAAAAAGATGTTTATTTAGCATTCATACTGTCTATAATAGTATTTACGCCGGTTATTATTTGGAATTATCAACATCAGTGGGTATCTTTTTTATTCCAGATTAATCATGGTACAGGTGGTGATCACCATATAAGTTTTGCTACCTTATTTGATTATTTGGGAGCTCAAATATTGATAACCGGGCCATGCATTTTTTTAGGCTTAGTTGTTTATTTAATTAAATTTTATCATAAAGGTTCTTTTGATTCACGTTTAGCTTTTTTACTTTGGCCTTCATTATTTGTCTTTGTTTTTTTTACATTTTGTAGTTTATTTAAGCATATGGAGGGTAATTGGGCAGCCCCTAGTTATATTTTAGGGATTATTTTTTTAGCATATATGTTGGATATTACTCAAAATAAATGGGTTTATCGTTTAAGTGTGGGACTGATTTTAGTAATTATGGTGGTTGCAAAAGAGCCGTTATATTTAATGCCAAGTAAGATAAATGCACCATGGTTAAATGTGTTTTTTGGGAGTAAGCAAATGCTGAATCAAGCAAAACCTTATATAACAGCAGATACAATTATTTTGGCTTGTGATTATGGTGGGGCATCAAAAGTATGGTATTATCTGGATAATAAAGTATATGTGCCAAACCAATTTAAATTTGTAAATCAATATAAATATTGGAATGATCGCTTGAATTACCCAATTAATAAGGCTGTCTATATTTGCGATAGCCAGACTGATTGGGAAAATTTATATGCTTATTTTAAAAATGTTAAATTAGTTGCATCTCCAAAATTTGTAAATCGAGTAATGTCTAAAGAATTATATATTTATGAAGCAAATAATTAATTCATAATGAATATATTAAATTAATTTTAAAGGGTTAAATATGAGAGTTCTGGTTCTAATTGCAACATATAATGAGAAAGAAAATATTGCAGCAATATTAGATGAGGTGTTTAATTTTGTGCCACAAGCTAATGTATTGGTAATTGATGATAACTCTCCGGATAAAACGTATGAAATTGTTGAAGATTTAGCTCAAGAAAAATTTACAAATCGCTTATTTTTACTAAAACGTGCGGGTAAATTAGGTTTAGGAACTGCCTATGTTGCTGGATTTAATTGGGGTATTACGCGTAAATATGATGTAATTATGCAAATGGATGCAGATTTTTCCCATAATCCAAAATATTTACCGGTATTTTTAGAAGAAATTAAAACTAATGATTTAGTTTTAGGTAGCCGCTATGTTAAAGGCGGTGGAGTGGTTAACTGGGGCTTTATTCGTAAATGCATTAGTGTGGGCGGTAGTTTATATTCTAGAATAGTTCTAGGTTTGTCCATTCGTGATTTAACTGGTGGATTTAAATGTTTTAGGCGTGAAGTATTAGAAACAATAAATGTGAATAATTTAAGATCAAATGGTTATTCATTTCAAATTGAAACTACATATAAAACCTTCTTACATAAGTTTAAAATTAAAGAAGTCCCAATTATTTTTGAAGATCGCCGAGTTGGTCAATCTAAAATGTCATCTAAGATTTTTCTTGAAGCTTTGATTATGGTTATTAAATTAAGGTTTAATGGTAAAAAATAAGGTTACTATGGGGAAATTACTAATTAATGATAAAAATGCCACAAAATTTACGCTATGGCTAATTTTTATTTCATTTATTTTTAGGTTTATTCTAGCTAATTGGACAGGCTTAGGAGTTGGCGAATCATATTATTATGGTGGAGCTCGTTTTCTTCAGCTAAGTTACTATGACCAACCTCCATTATTTATGTGGTTAAGTGGGGGGGTAATCCGTTTATTGGGAGATAGCTGTTTAATTCTTCGACTTCCAGCTTTAGTTTTATTTGCCGGCACTAGTTGGATATTGTATTTAATTACGCGTAAATTTTTTAATGCTTGTGCTGGATTTTATACTGTATTATTACTTAATGTTAGCGGGGTGTTTTTTCTATCTGGGATATGGTTTCAGCCTGATGCGCCATTAATGTTATTTTGGATTGGATATATATATTGTTTAGTGCAAATTTTATTTATAGATTCAAAAAATTCAACGGCCAAGTCTAATGATCTAATGTGGTGGTTATTGAGTGGCTTAATGCTTGGTTTAACCATTCTAAGTAAATATCATGCAATTTTTCTTGTAATTGGTTTTATTTTATTTTTAATTAACTCAGATCAACATCGTAATATCTTAAAGCAGTATAAATTTTATTTATCAATATTTATTAGCTTAATGATTGCTTTTCCAGTATTTATGTGGAATTATCAACATCATTGGGCATCTTTTTTGTTCCAAGGCGGGAGAGCCTTAAATCAAGGACCATTTCAGCTACACTTTGATTGGTTCTTACGTAGTATTCTAGGTCAAGCAGTATGGACGTCATTGTGGATCTGGATTCCGTTATTTTATCAATTGATTGAATCATTCAGATTAAGAAAATCAGATATTCGATATAGTTTTTGTTTTTGGATGGCAATAACTCCAATTATATTTTTTACTATAGTTACTTTGTGGGCAGATTTACAATATCACTTTCACTGGCAAGCACCAGGCTATATGTTGCTATTTATTCCTTTAGGACAGTGGGTTCATAATAAATTTAGTGACCCTAAATATGTTCAATTAATTAAATATTGGTTATCATTCAGTATTTTTATTGTAGTGTTTTTATTTTTACTGCTAGCTATTCATACACAAACTGGTTTTTGGACTTGGTATGGTCCTAAATGGATGTCATATCGTGCTACTGGGGTTAATTATGATCCAACGATGGAAGGCTATGATTATGATGATTTAATGACTTTGTTCAAACAAAAAGGATGGATAGATAATCCGGATCTATTTGTCGGAACTACACATTGGTGGTTAAGTGGAAAAATCGATTGGGCTTTAAAGGGGCACAAAGATATCTTATGTTTTGAAGACGATGCACGTAATTATTCCTATTTTAATAATCCTCATAATTATATTGGCAAAAATGGAATTATTATTACAAAGGCAAATGACCCACTGGTTAAAGAAAATGTTGCACCATTTTGTGATAATTTATTAAAACTTCCTGATGCAGAGATTAAACGACGTGGAGTTACCGAAATTACTTTAAAATTATATGAATGTCAAAATTTTCATCAACCTAAAGATCCAGATTTGGTAAAAAATGTTGCCTTATACCGGTTTATGATTGGTGATCTTTAGAAGTATTTTAATCTTTGCCTAACGTTTTTTGAAAAAATAAATTTCAGATTTCAAATAGTGAATAGCGTTTATTCTAATTAGAATTATGCAAAAATAAGTTCCCGCCGATGTCGTATGATTTAATATTTTAATGAACCCAATATAAAATTTTAAAGTTGCTTATGGCTTATGGGGCTACTCACAAGGAGCGGCTCACGCCCACCATATGAAAGCTACTTCTAATCGAGTCATCATAGGTTCAAAAATATAGTTTCAACTACGCGACTACCGCAGGAACCTCGTTATTTTAGCACTATTTAATTTGTACTTGTCAAATCATAATTAGATAAGTGTAAGATTAAAAGTGTTGTTGAAATATGCAATTAAGAAACTCCAATAATTCTTCCCTCACGAAATTAGCCTAAAGGTATTGATATTAATCATAATTTCGGGATTTTCTGATTTTCAATAGGATCCACCAGTCGGCTCATTTACCGATCAAATGCGACATTATTTTGTAATCCTTGTAGTCGCTAAACTAACTTGGATTATAAGGCTGACTCTCACCCTTTATCATAGATTTTTAATTTGTTGTATTTCACTTTTCATTTTGCGCCACTAATTTTAAAAGTTATCCACAATTATAGGATACTTCTATTTTAATTTGACATTGAGTTGTTAGTGGTTGCTTACTCTTCTGTATTGTGGTATAATTAAATATATATAACTTAGATGGGATATTATACTTTAAAGGGGATAAAAATGAAAAATAAATATTTTAAAACTATTTTATTGCTAACAATAAGCATGTTTAGTTTAACATCTTTTAGCTTAAACAATAGTTTAATCTCAAATAATTTACAAAGTGATAATGGGATTATAATGCTTGGCAGTAATGCAGGTCAAGCTAAATCTTTAGCATTAACTACAAAATTTTTAATTATAGATTTACAACGAGACCCTCATATTGGCAAACCTTATAATTATTTTTTTAACATTAGAAAATTATATGATCAAAAATTTGGACCCGGTTCAGTACAAATTGTAGATGCTTCAAATTCTACAGTTAGCTCGATGAAAGAATATTTAATAAATAACCAGAATGTTTTAAATAATGTTGCATTCTTTTGGGTTATATCCAACCATGGATTTAGAAATTATGATGGTGGTAGTACAATACTCTATTGGGGATGTGATAATAATGGCTGTAAACAGCAAGCTAATTTAACTGAATTTCAACAACAAATATCATTAAACAATATTTTATTAAGCTGGTTCGATGCTTGTTATACACACGTTCCTTCAGATGGGATTAATAATATTCTTGATGGAACAGCTACAGGATGGGTGCATATATATAGCCAGAAAGCTTATGCATGTGGTTTTTCAAACTATACAAATGGATTTGATGTCGAATATACTAGTTGTGTATTTAAAACGGTATTACAACATTATAATCTAAATACAAACAAGCAAATTGATCCACAAAATATGTTAAGTGCCATAGAGTATTGTCATAACGTGGTTAGCTCAATTGGAGATGTGTCTTTAGGTGCTCCATACTGTACAAATAACTCTACACAAAATTTACCATTAGGTAAGATAAAATATACTAGAATTGTAAATGCTATACAAGGCAGCGGATCAACAACGGCAACGCTTTTGTATAAAGATAAAAAATTAGAGATTCCTGCTTCATCTACAGATATGCCACTAGTAATTTCGGCTTCTTCATTATATAATCTAATTAGTCAGGATGAACTTGAGTGGGCTATTGAAAACACTAGACTACAAGATGTTATTAGCAATATTAAGGTGCAGGGTAGTGATGGGGAAGTTGCTAATTGTGTTGATTTTGCAAGCCCAAATGGTTTATTAAATCAAGTACGCTTCGATAAACAATTTAATGGTCTTAATATAATTATTGGAGAAGATTCGAAAAGTGTTTATTGTGAAATTGACTATGGTTATATTGCAGATGATAGTCTTACGGGTAAATTTTAAAATATTAACAAAATAAATTTATTTAACCGACAGCTTATGTCTTAATAAAGCTGTCGGGTTCAGCTGATTTGCCATGAATATATGTAGGATCGTTATACACAAAACCACTTTGCTTAACCATTTTTGTTATACGAGCTAAACTATATTTAAGTGTTATTAATCCTTTAATGCATAATTACAAATTTACTTTGCCTTTAAATAAGTTGTTTGATTTTATTATAACTTCTGCTATTGCTCTTGATTAATAATCAATTTAAAGTTGGAGTCGCCTGTATCATAATGATATATTTTTGTTTATTCAAAAGTCATTTATATGATCATTATCTACGAAAGATGCATCTCATATTAAGACTAATTTTTATTATTTGACTATATAATGTGGTTGAATCACATATATCAAAATCAGGGGCTCTATGATCTTTGGTGTGTGCAATTATTAAATGGGTCGGGATTTTTTGATCTAGACTTTTTTACGAACCATATTTTTTAAATTTATACACTCCTATCAATAAATGTTATATTAAATCTCTTGTTAAGTATGATAAAATTACGGATAGTAGTATTTTTATGCCAATTTTTTTTGGAGTCAGTTTAAGATGCAACACAAATCTAGGCCTGTATTTCTAGAGTTATTCACTCTGCTGGCTAAAATGTCAGTAAATGCGAAGGCGTCAATTTTACATCGTTTATCTGGTGTTCTTTTAGTAGTGAGTATTCCATTTATAATCTATGTTTTTCACCAATCATTAGTTAGTCAGGATTTTTATACAACCTTATATGGAGTTGTGAGTAATCCTATAGTTAAGATTTTATATATTATTTTTATTTGGTGTTTTATTTATCATTTGTGTTCTGGGGTGAGATTTCTTTTTATTGATATACATAAAGGTGTTGAGATTAGAAGTGCTAAGCTTACTGCTAGAATCGTAATTCTTACCAGTATTGTTTTAACTATTCTTTTAGGAGCTTGGATATGGTAAAACGTAATTTAACTGGTGCAGGTTATGGACTTGGTAGTTGGTTACAACAACGATTAACAGCTATTGTTATGTTGGTTTTTGCAATTGCTTTTTTAGCTTTTGTCGTATATGCCAAATTAAATGTTGATGCAAATATTAGCTCTTGGCAAGCGTTATTCCAAAGTTTAATTGCAAAGATTTTTGTTCAAGTGTTTTTCTTGGCTGTGGTTATCCATGCTTGGGTTGGAATTAGAGATTTTTGGATGGATTATATTAAATCAGCTGGTATGAAAATTACATTATATTTATTAACTATATTGTGGTTACTTGGCTGTTTGATTTATACAGTCAAAGTTATTTGGGCTTAAATTACTTAAAAGGGAAAAAGATATGGCTTTGCCAGTAATGAAATATGATGCGGTTATTGTTGGTGGCGGCGGTGCTGGTCTTCGAGCTGCTTTACAACTATCTGAAGCTGGAATAAAAACGGTAGTTTTATCTAAAGTTTTTCCTACAAGGTCTCATACTGCTGCCGCTCAAGGTGGGATTTCAGCATCACTTGGAAATGTTGAAGAAGATAATTGGCACTGGCATATGTATGACACAGTAAAAGGTGCGGATTGGTTAGGTGATCAAGATGCTATTGAATTTATGTGTCGTCAAGCGGTTGATGCAATCGTTGAATTAGAGCACTTTGGTATGCCTTTTGATCGATTAGAAAGTGGTAAGATTTACCAAAGACCTTTTGGTGGTCATATGGCGGATTTTGGTAAAAAGCCGGTTAGGCGTGCGTGTGCAGTTGCAGACAGAACTGGTCATGCTATGTTACATTCACTTTATCAACGTAATGTTAAAGCAGAAACTCATTTTTTAGTTGAATGGATGGCTTTAGATTTGATTAAAAATGATAAAGGTGATGTAATTGGTGTTACTGCTATGGAAATGGAAAGTGGTAATGTCTATAATATTCAAGCTAAAGCAGTATTGTTTGCAACCGGTGGGGCTGGTAGAATTTATAAAGCATCAACCAATGCCTTTATTAATACTGGTGATGGAGTTGGAATGGCATTACGTGCTGGTTTTCCTGTTGAAGATATTGAATTTTGGCAATTCCATCCAACGGGACTTGCTGGAGCGGGCGTGTTAATTACTGAAGGTGTACGTGGTGAAGGTGGTTATCTTTTAAATTGTAATGGTGAACGATTTATGGAACGTTATGCGCCAACTGCAAAAGATTTAGCTTCAAGAGATGTGGTTTCTCGTGCTATGCAAATTGAAATTAATGAAGGCCGTGGATGTGGTAAAAGTAAAGATCATGTCCTATTAAAACTTGATCATTTAGGCCAAGATGTAATTGAGCAACGCTTACCCGGGATTCGCGAAATTTCATTGCAATTTTTAGGAATCGATCCAGTAAAAGAGCCAATTCCAGTGGTGCCAACTTGCCATTATATGATGGGTGGAATTCCAACTAACTATAAAGGTGAAGTTGTCGTGCCAAAGGGTGATGATATGGAATCAGTGGTTAAAGGTTTTTATGCTGCTGGTGAATGTGCTTGTGCTTCAGTTCATGGTGCAAATCGCTTAGGAACGAATTCATTACTAGATTTAGTGGTATTTGGTAAATCTGCTGGTAATTCAATGGTGGAATATATTAAATCAGTTGAAGATTATGAGGAGTTGCCGCAAAATGCTGGTGAATTTAGTTTAGAACGTTTAGCTAAATTAGATAATGCCACAGAAGGTGAAAGTTTAGCTAGTTTAAGAAATGAAATGCAACAAATTATGCAACAACATGCCAGTGTTTTCAGAACTGAAAAAGTTTTAGAGGATGGGGTTGAAAAAATTGAGGCTGTAGCAAAACGCGTTCCAAATGTTTATATTAAAGATAAATCAAAAGTATTTAATACTGCACGTGTTGAAGCTCTTGAATTTGCTAATACTATTGAAGTTGCTGTTGCTACTATGAATTGTGCAAAAGTTAGAAAAGAGTCACGTGGAGCTCATGCTCGCGAAGATTATCCAGAGCGTGATGATACGAATTTTATGCGACACACTTTATATTATAGTGAAGGGCGTAAAATAATTTATAAAGATGTTCATACTCAGCCATTATCGGTAGATTATATACCACCGGCAAAACGAGTTTATTAATTAAAGGTGTATCCTATGAAGATGAAATTTTCAATATATCGTTATAATCCAGAAACGGATAAAAAGCCTTATTATAAAGATTATGAAGTTGAGCTAGATTCACATGATAAAAAATTACTAAATGCTTTAGTAAAAATTAAAGATGAATATGATGATTC